>CAJWHT010000022.1 GCA_913041495.1 uncultured Desulfobacteraceae bacterium
CCGGGTTGAACCTGCGAATAAGCCGGCTATTTTTTAGCAACACGTCTTCTTTGAATTGTAGTATACACTTGTATAAGTGTCCGTATTGATCGGGTGTTGCCTGTGCTTTAGAGCTTAAGATCATGGGCAGTGCTCTTATGTCTGGTCAATAAATCCAAACATGAAAAAAATTGGGAAATTTCAGGAATGAAGATCGGGGCTCGACTGGCAATCCAAGTTTCAATATTTGTTTTCATAGCAACCGGCATTATTTTGTTGCTGGTTAATTTCCAGTTAAAAAGATTTGCAGTTGAAATCGCTGAGGACAAGGCCAGGTTTTTTCTCGAAGAGAAACAGGCAACAATAGATTATGTGGTTGAACATTTGCGCCCTCCGCTATTTAAACTGATCAAAGAGAAAGGTCTACCTGAATCATATTTTGAACCCAGCTGGATGTCTGCCGGCTATATCAATCGTAACATCATGCATTACATGTATAAAACGGAATTCGCTGACTTTTATTATAAAAATGCTGCGATCAATTCCCGAAGTCCGGAGAATGAAGCAGATCCTATCGAGAGAACTTTCCTGGAAGAAGCTCAGAAAAACCCAAAAATCCTCCGTCGTGCTGAAGTGGCTGAACTGGACGGCAAACCCTATTTCATATATATGCGAACCAATACTTCAAGGTTTCAGGAGGTCTGCCTGAGATGTCATAGCACCCCGGAAAGAGCCCCGGCTGATCTGGTGAAACTCTATGGAAAAGAGAGAAGTTTTGGAAAAAAGATCGGAGATATTGTCTCAGTTCTATCAGTGCGCGTTCCACTTGAAATGATCTACTCAAGCATTGATGCCTTAACCGGGAAGCTGTTTTTGATTATTTGTGGTTTTGCAGGCTTTTTCTTTACAGTCCAGTTTTTAATGACCAAGAGAAATATTGTTTCACCGTTGAATCACATAACTCATCAGGTCAATGAGATTACGAAAAATGATACTCTTTTAGGGGAACCAATTTTCACTACGGGTAGAGATGAGTTAAAGGAACTGGCCGAAGCATTTTCAAACCTATCTAAACGACTTTCCGTCAATCAAGGCCACCTGAATAATCTCGTTAAGGAAAGGACCAGGGAACTGGAAGATGCCCGAAGAGAGTACCGGGATCTATTTGATAAGATGCTTGATGGATTCGCTCTTCACGAGATGTGTTTCGATGAATTCGGCTCACCCACAGACTATGTGTTTTTGAAGGTCAACCCAGCTTTTGAAAAAATAACAGGCTTGAAAGCAGATAGAATTATAGGAGAAAGGGTATTAAATATCCTGCCTGGAACAGAACCCTACTGGCTGGAAAAATATGGGGAAGTGGTGCTGAAAGGAAGGCCGGTTCAATTTGAACATTATTCTGGCCAACTGGATAAATTCTTTACTATCAGTGCATTTCGGGCAAAAGGTAATCAGTTTGCTTGCGTTTTTAGAGACATTACCGAGTTAAAACGCACTGAAAAAGCAGTGAAAGACCGTGAAGCCTTTCAAAGAGCGCTGATTCAATCCATTTCAGTTCCGATTTTTTATAAAGATGCCAATGGCAGATATCTCGGATTCAATAATGCGTTCGAGGATTTTTTTGGTACAAACAGAGAAGAGCTGGTTGGCAAAACTGTATTTGACATCAATCCCGCTGAGCTTGCTGAAAAGTATCATACCATGGATACCGAGTTGATCCGCGAAGGTGGATTCCAGCAATATGAACACCAGGTGAAGACCTCAAAAGGGGAGCTTCGCGATGTGATTTTCAACAAATCAACATTTACAGACAGCAATGGAAAAGTTCAGGGTCTTATCGGTACGATTCTGGATATTACCGAACGTAAAAAAAATGAATTAGAAAAAGAGAAAATGATATCGGAACTCCGAGACGCTTTAAAGCAAGTTAAAACATTGCGAGGCCTTCTTCCGATTTGCGCTCATTGTAAAAAAATCAGAGATGACAACGGGTATTGGAATCAATTGGAATCCTATCTGGTAAAACACTCTGAAGCTGAATTCAGCCACGGTATTTGCAAAGAATGTGCAGAGAAATATTACCCAGATATGGACATTTATGAGGAATAGCGAAGCACAGATATGCCATCAGTCCTTGTAGGCGATTTCGTCCAGATGATGATAGAGGAAATGATTTGAAAGAAGACAATACTAAAAATTTCACAAAAAATTTGCGTAGAAATCTTTTTCTATATATGGCTTGTATTCTGCTTATTTTTTCATTTTTCTTAATTATAACAACGGCAAGACCAATCTATGAACGTTTAAAAGAATCAGAAAACAATAATGTTCTCCATCATTCAGAAGTTCGGGCGATGGCTGTAAACGAATGGATCAGGCATGCCATGGATATAGCCGTTCAGGTCACAAGCAGGACCCGTATCAGACAGGAACTCGAAAAATATAACAAGGGAAAAATATCGCTGGCTCAACTGAAAGCTTTCACAGAACCCAAGTTATCAGATGCTATGAATATTTCAAAAGAAATCGTTGGTATTACCCGGTTAGATAACTCTGGGAAACCTGTTGCACATTGTGGTGAAATAATCACGTCACTGCCGTCTGGCAGTGATTATACCGGCTATTTTGATACGTTTTTGTCTACACCTATTGTCCAGAATGGATATCACATGGTGATTGTCAGTGCTCCCATCCTGAATCGATCAAAAACATACGTGGGTGCAGATTTAGTTCTAATCAATCTTTACCAGCTAAAAAACATTATTGCCAATAAAGCATCTTCGGCAAAAGTCTCAAAGACGGTTCTGGGGTATCGTTATGATGGAGCCGTTTATGGCGTTTTCACTGAAATAAAAAAGATCAAAAGTGATATGGTCAAAGACTTTCTGATGAGGAGCTTTACAGGCCAGGCAGGGATTGATGACAGTTCCCCTGAGTTTGTCGCTGCATATCAACATCTGGATATCAAAAACTGGGGACTCGTTGATCTAAAAAACAAAACAGAATTGTACAAAACACTTAATGAAAAGCTTATTTATTGGGTTCTTACAGGTTTTTTTATATATATTTTATTTCTTTTAGGCTTTTGGTTCCTGATGAAACCGATGGCAGGAAAGTTGTTGTTGCACGCAGATGAATTAGAAAACAAGATTGAGGAAAAAACGTATGAGCTTAAAAAGGAAATCGAAAAGCGTAAAAAGGCCTCGGTGGAACTGGAAAAAAATATTGGCCAGCGCAAACAGATTGAATCGGATTTAAAGATAGCTCTTGAAGACGCACACTTTGTGAGAAGGAAAGAATCGGCGCTGCTTGAAGCATCCCAAAAAATTCTTTTTTGTTCTACATTTGAAGAAGCGGCTCGAAATATTTTCGATAAATGTACAAAGTTGATAGGTGCAAAATCGGGTTACGTTGCCCTTTTGGCTGAAAACGGTCAGGAAAATGAAGTCCTGTTCCTTGAATCTGGAGGGCTGCCATGTGATGTCGACCCAAGTCTTCCAATGCCAATACGAGGATTGAGGGAGGTTGCCTATTTAAATAATGATGTCGCTTATGACAATCACTTTGCTGACAGTCAGTGGGCAGATTATATGCCTGAAGGCCATGTGCATCTCAAAAATGTTCTTTTCGCTCCTATCGCCATCAATAACAGGACGATTGGATTGATCGGCATGGCAAACAAGGTTGAGGATTTCACTGAAAATGATGCCAAAATTGCCAGATCGTTTGGCGAACTGGCAGCTGTTGCTCTGACCTATGTGAGAATCCAGGATAACTTGAATAAAAGTGAAGAAAAGTATCGTCTTGCATTTCTGACCAGCCCGGACGCTATTAATCTCAACAGACTTGAAGACGGTATGTACATTGAGATTAATGAAGGCTTCACTAAAATAATGGGTTATTCACGACAGGATACTATCGGCAAGTCTTCTGTTGATTTAAATATTTGGAACAATAAAACAGATCGGGAGCGCTTAGTAGAAGGATTACAAACAAATGGTATTGTCGAGAACCTTGAGGCAGAGTTTATAAGTAAAAGCGGTGATATTAAAACTGGACTTATGTCTGCGCGGGTTTTGAATATCGAGAACGAAAATATTATTTTGTCGATTACCCGTGACATCACGGATAAAAAAGAGATCGAAAAAAAATTAATTAAAAGTGAAGAACAATACAGAGAATACTTTGAGGAAAATCCAGCAGGTTCTTATATTTCTACGCCTGATGGTCAGTTGATCGCCTGTAACCGCGAGTATTTGAAAATATTTGGTTTCACAAGTAAGCAAGACGCTTTTCAGACGCCCATCTCACTATTATTTGAGGATCCTAATGAACGAATGACGTTCGTAAATGAGATATCAAGAGATCTATATCTCGTAAATAAAGAGACAACATTAAAAAGGGTTGATGGTTCATCGGTTACTGTTGTTGAAAACGCTTCTGGATTATTCGATAAGGACGGAAAATTAAAACATATCCGAGGTTTTCTACTTGATATTTCTAAACAAAAAAGACTTGAAGTTCAAATTCAACAGACACAAAAAATGGAATCAATTGGTACTTTGGCCGGTGGGATTGCTCATGATTTCAATAATATTCTATTTCCCATTATAGGGTATTCCGAACTTTTAATAGGAGAGATTCCTAAAGAGCAGACTTCTTTTCATAAAAGTTTGGAGCAAATTTACAAAAGCGCCATGAGGGCTAAAGAATTGGTTCAACAGATATTGACCTTCTCTCGCCAGGAAAAAACTGAATATAGTCCCTTAAAAATACATATCATAGTTAAAGAAGTGCTGAAACTTCTGCGTTCTACCATTCCGAAAGATATCGAGATTAAACAGTTGATTGACCCGTCATGCAGACCCATTTATGCAAATCCTACTCAAATTCACCAAGTGGTGATGAACCTGGCTACAAATGCTTACCATGCAATGGAGGCTGGCGGCGGCGAATTAACTATTGAGTTGAAAGAAGTTAATGTCGAACGTCAATCTGGTCCACAATCTTTTGATCCTTCACAAATCCCTGCTGGTTTCTATACACAGTTGAAGGTGTCTGATACTGGCTGTGGGATATCTCCAGAACTTATTGAAAAAATTTTCGATCCATATTTCACAACGAAAGAAAAAGGCAAGGGAACCGGGATTGGATTATCGGTTGTTCATGGTATTGTGGAAAAAATGAATGGCCATATAACAATAGCAAGCAAACTTGGGGAAGGGACTATAATTAAGGTTTATTTCCCAATTGATAAAGCATTTGAGACTCAAGACACAAAAAGTTCTATCTCTGATTCAATTCAAAAGGGAACAGAATCGATTTTACTTGTTGATGATGAAAAGGCCATTGTTCGACTTGAGGAACAGGCTTTACAAAAACTCGGCTATCAGGTGGAATCCAGAACCAGCCCCATTGAGGCGTTGGCGGCTTTCAGAGCAAAGCCAAATGCATTTGATTTGATTTTAACAGATTTATCTATGCCGAAAATGAATGGTGCTGTATTTGCGGCAGAAATTCAGAATATTAGAGCAGATATCCCTATTATTTTGTTAACAGGTTTCAGTGATAAGTTGACCCTGGAGGAAATGAAAGCGTCGGGCATAAAAGAACTCGTAATGAAACCTGTGGTTATGAAAGATCTTTCCAACAAAATTAGGCAGGTTATAGATGCACATTAGAAGCATCACTACAGTGAAGCAGAGAACGGTGATAAATTTTAACCACCAATAGAAGTCATGTGGCTTATGGGCACATCCTTCGGGGTGCGGCTGTCCAGGTCGTGGGACAGGGGTTTTTGGGTCAGGGCGTCGATCATGATCTGTTTGAGGGCATCGTCGTTCGCACCGTCCCGCAGGGGTTTTAGAATGTCGGTTTCGTAGTTTTTCAGCAGGCAGGGGCGCAGGGTGCCTCTGGAGGTGAGGCGAAGGCGGTTGCATTCGCTGCAAAAGTGGGAGGAAACCGGGGTGATGAAGCCCAGGATGCCACGGGCGTTTTCCAGGCTAAATTTTTTGGCCGGGCCGTCGTTTTTCTCCCGTTCCACCGGGGATAGGGGGCCGTGGGCTGCGATGATCCTGTCCTGGATTTCCCGGGTCAGCATCTGCTGCTGTTTTTCCACGTCAGAATCTCCCATGGGCATGTACTCGATGAAGCGGACATGGAAGGGGTATTCCTTGGTGAGGCCGGCGATGGCCTGGATCTCGTCGTCGTTGATGCCCCGAAGGGCCACGGCATTGATTTTGATGGGGGCGATGCCCATGTCATGGGCGGTCAGGATGGCGTCCCAGACCTGGTGAAAGCGGTCCCGCCCGGTGATCCGGGCGAACTTTTCCGGGTCCAGGGTGTCCAGGCTGAAGTTCAGCCGGCGGATGCCCATGTCCAGCAGGCGCCGGATCTTATCCCGGTTCAGCAGGGCGCCGTTGGTGGTGACGGAGACATCGGTGAGGCCGTCGAGCCCGCACAGTTGTTCCAGGAAGGGGAGAATCCCTTTGCGGACAAAGGGTTCTCCCCCCGTGATTCTTACCTTGGTGATCCCCAGTTCGCAGGCCAGCCGCGTTATCCTTAAAATTTCCTCATACCGGGCAATTTTATGGTGCTCAATTACCTTGAAGGGGGTTGAGGGAATACAATACTTACATCTGAAATTGCACCGGTCGGTGACCGAGATTCTCAGATAGTTGATGGAGCGGTTGCCTGCGATCATATCGTGATCCTTTGGGTGTGCGCTTTATTCCCGGCCGTAGTGGGCCAGGAGGGCGTCAATCAGTCCCTGGATGGTATAGGGATCTGCCTCTACTGCGGGCTCAAGTCCCAGTGATCTTGCCGTATCCGAGGTGATGGGGCCGATACTGGCCAGGGTCACGTCTTTGAGCAGTGCCGGGCCGTCCTCGCCGTCCAGCAGCGACATGAAGTTGCTCACTGTGGATGAAGAGGTAAAGGTCACCGCATCGATACCGTCAGTTTTTAACAGATCAATCAGGGTTTCCTTGCCGTCGTCAGCCAGTTCGGTTTCATAGGCCGTGACCTCATCCACCAGGGCACCCATTCGGGTCAGTTCTTCGGGCAGGATGGTCCGGGCTTTTTTGGCCCGGGGCAGCAGTACGTTTTTCCCCTCGATATCCACATCCTTGAAGGCGTCAACCACCGATTCCGCCCGGTAGGTTTCCGGCAGGATATCGGAGATGATACCGTAATCGGCCAGGCGTTCCTTGGTCACCGGCCCGATGCAGGCGAATTTCAGGTGGCCCAGGGCACGGACATCCTTGCCCTTGGCAAAGAGGGTGTCAAAGAAGAACTTCACGCCGTTTACAGAGGTCAGCACCAGCCATTCGTACTTGTCCAGATTATCAATGGCCTGCGCCAGGGGGGCGATGTCCTTGGGCGGGGCAATCCGGATGGTGGGAATTTCGATGCACTGGGCACCCAGGCGGGTCAGCTCGGCCACAAGACCGGAGGCCTGGGCCCGGGCCCGGGTGATAACGATGCGTTTGCCGAACAGGGGTTTGCGGTCAAACCAGGCCAGCTCTTCCCTGAGGCTGACCACATGGCCCACCACAATGATGGCAGGGGATTTGAGGCCGGCTTTTTCCACCACATCCACGATGGTTTCAAGGGTGCCGGTGACGGTCTGCTGCCGGGTGGTGGTGCCCCATCTGACCAGGGCCACCGGGGTATCGGCGGGTTTGCCGTTGGCCATGAGGTTCTTCACAATGTTGGCCAGGTTCTTGACCCCCATGAGAAAGACCAGGGTGGCGTCGGACTTGGCAAATATGTCCCACTGCATCCGGGATTCTTTTTTGTCCGGCCGTTCGTGGCCGGTGATAAAGGATACAAATGAGGTGTGGTCCCTGTGGGTCACCGGAATGCCGGCGTAAGCCGGGGCGGAAATGGCAGATGTAACGCCGGGAACAACCTCGTAGGATACGCCGTACTCCAGCAGTTCCTGGGCTTCTTCTCCACCGCGGCCGAACACGAAGGGATCGCCGCCCTTGAGACGGGCCACATTCTTGCCTTCCTTTGCCTTGTCCACCAGCAGCAGGTTGATCTTGTCCTGGGTCAGGGTGTGGTCCCCGCCTTTTTTGCCCACGTAAATGATTTCCGCATCTTTGCGGGCATATTCAAGAAGGTAGGGGGAGGCCAGGTAGTCGTAAACCACGACATCGGCCGTTTCAATGCATTCCTTGGCTTTGATGGTGAGCAGTCCCGGGTCTCCGGGGCCGGCACCGATGAGAAAGACCTTGCCCGTATTAGTTGTCATTTGTATTCAGCGTCTCCAGTATGCGTTTGCCGCCGTTTGCCAGCAGCTGTTCCGCCAGTTCCCGTCCCTTGGCCTCAACCTCGGTCGCGGATGCGGTGATCTTTTCCTTGATAACGTCCTGCCCGTCTTCGGAGGCCACGACGGCCGTCAGCAGGACGGATTCGTCTTCCTGGATCTTACCGAAGCAGGCCACGGGGATATGGCAGCTGCCTTCGACCTGTTTCAGGAAGGCCCGCTCCCCCTCCACACAGACCCGGGTGGGGCCGTGATCCAGGGCATCCATGATGGGGGCCATTTCCAGATCATTTTCACGGGTTTCGATGCACAGGGCACCCTGGCCAACCGCCGGGACCATGGTGGTTTCACTCAGGTATTCCGTGATTTCCTCTGCCTGTCCCAGGCGGCGCAGGCCTGCGGCAGCCAGGACGATGGCATCGTAATCACCTGATTTGAGTTTTTTCAGCCGGGTGTCCAGATTGCCGCGGATGGAGCGGATGGTAAGGTCCGGCCGGGCATGTTTGAGCTGGGAACCCCGTCTCAGGCTGGAGGTGCCGATAACGGCATTCTGCGGATAGTCCGCCAGTACCTTACCCTCCCGCGAGATCATGACGTCAAAGGGGTTTTCCCGCTCCGGAATGGCACCGATCACAAGACCCGGGGGAAGTTCGCCGGGCATATCTTTCATGGAGTGGACGGCCAGGTCCACCCGCTCTTCCAAGAGGGCGGCCTCGATTTCCTTCACAAAAAGGCCTTTGCCGCCCACGGCTGCCAGGGGACGGTCCGTGATCCGGTCGCCCGTGGTTTTGATGGTGATGATCTCCACCGTAATGTCCGGGAAGGCATCTTCAATGCAAGATTTGACATGGTTGGCCTGCCAGAGGGCAAGCTGGCTGCCCCTGGTGCCGATGCGTACGTGTGTTTTCATTCTTTATCCTATGGTGGAGGTGCTGCAGGAACCGCAATTGGTGGACGCACAGCCGGCACAGCCGGAGCTGCCCGCGGATGTGGTGGTGGTCATTTCACCGCCGGGACCTGCGGATTTGGATACAAATCCGCATTTGGACATCTGCCTTGCCAGATCTTCACTCTTGCAGTCCGGGCACTGGGGGACATAGCTGCCCATAACCAGGGTTTCAAAATCCTTGCCGCAACCGTTGCACTTATATTCATAAATTGGCATGTTTCTACCTCTTTACTTCACTGGTTTAATAAACAAACTAATATAAGGGTTTAATCCGTTTTTTTCAAGGAAGATCTGGCCTGAATTTCAGCCGGTGAATCTGCAATCTTCTTTACATAATTTGACTGCCGGTGATAGTGTTGGTCCTTCGAGAATTTCGGCACTGGCAATCCCCAATGGAAAGTTAAGAATGGATTCAATCTTGAAGCGTCATCTGAATAATCGCCTGAAAAACATTTTGCAAACCCGGCGGCTGACCCTGAGGCCGCTGAGAATGGCGGATCTGGATAATATGGTGGCCAACATCATGTCCGATCCGGATGTGATGCACTGGCTCCCCCATTCGGATGCCACTAAAACCCCCGAAGGCCAGCGGGCCGTGGCCCGGGGATTTCTGGAAGATTTTATAAGCCCATGGGAGATGGAAGGCTACGGCATCTGGGCCATCTGCCTGAAAGGGCGTGGCTCCAAGGCATCCGGCACATTCATCGGATACTGCGGGTTTCTTCCCGGGCAACTGGAAGGGGAGGGGCCCGAGCTGGCCTATGCCGTTGGGCAGGCCTATTGGGGAAAAGGGCTGGTAACCGAAGCGGCCAGGGCCTGCCTGGCCTGGCTGTTTGCCCGGAGTGATATCGACCGGGTCTATGCGGTTACGGATCGTGATAACTACGGATCCCAGCGGGTGATGGAAAAGATCGGCATGCGCCATACGAAAGGTGTGGATCTCTACGATTCCGTGGCCAAAGGCGTTGGACTGCTGCCCTTTTTTACGGTTTCCAGGCCGTAAAGCTGGCAAACGATCAAACGTATCGCCCGCCTGCCGTTTCTGTGCAGTGCATCACCCGTAAAAAAAAAATTATCCGGCAAGATCCAGCCAGGTTCCCCCGGTGAGCGGATCAAGATCTGCCGGTGTCAGGGGAAATACGGCAAAGGGGGTGCCGGCGGCAGCCCAGATCCGGTCATGGGATTTCAGATCCTTGTCAATAAAGGTTTTTATGGGGGAGGCATGGCCCACAGGAGGGATGCCGCCGATGGCAAACCCGGTGTGATGCCTTACGAAATCCGCTTCCGCGCTTCCTAAGATTATCCCTGTGGCCGCCTTTATTTTTTTAAGGTCCACCCGGTTGGTGCCGGAGGCAATGACCAGCACCGGCGTGTCTGTGGCCTTGTCCTTGAAAATGAGGGATTTGGCGATCTGGCTGACGGTGCAGCCGATGCTGTCCGCCGCTTCTTTGGCGGTTCTTGTGGACGATGATAGCTCCTTGACCTCAAAAGAAAATCCCTTTTCCTGTAAAAATTGCTGAACCTGGCCGGCGCTTTTTCTTAATTCGGATGCCAAACGGAACCTCCTGTGGGTTTACATATATAATCTATTATCTATAATAGATTGCACCTTGTCATGTCAATCCGGCTTTTATATTATGGGCGCAAAAGAAGAGAGGATGGAATATGCGTGCTGAAAGATCAGGGGTCAGCCAGTCCATTGCCCGGGGGCTGCGCAGGGAGATCATCACAGGAAAACGGGCACCGGGGGCGCCGTTGCGCCAGGATCAGATTGCGGCGGAATACCGGGCCAGCCATGTACCGGTGCGCGAGGCGCTGCAGGCCCTTCAGTCCGAGGGGCTGGTGCTTTACCTGCCCCGGAAAGGGGCATCGGTGGCGCCCATCAGCAGGGCGGATATCCTGGATGTCATTGACATGCGCACCGAACTGGAGGGCCTGGCGTTCCGGCGGGCCCTGGAAAACGGCGAGGCAGAGGCGTTTGACAGGGATGGGGCAGGCGCACAGATTACGGCGTCCGAAAACAGCGATGATCCGGATATCTGGGTGGCGGCCAACTGGGCGTTTCACCGCCTGCTGTATGCCGCCTGCCAAAGACCCCGGCTGATCCAGGCCATCGAAGAACTCTGGCTGCCCAGCGAACGGTACCTGCGGATGGTGTGGGAACGCCTGGACTGGCAGATGCGGTCCCAGACCGAACATAAGGAGTTGCTGGCGCTTGCTGCAAATAATGATATAGAGGGGGCCGTCCGGCTGCTGAAACACCATATCCGGTCAGCGGGACAAGGACTTTTGGCGTTGCTGACGGATTTACAAACCCATTGAAAGGGGGCGGTTTGAACACAGAGGCGATAGAAAAAATTATAGAAGATATTTGGGAAACCTCCGCCATTCCGGCGTTGAAAGACTATGTGGCCATCCCGGCCAAATCCCCGGGCTTTGATCCGGACTGGGAAGCCAACGGGTATCTCATGAAGGCATTGGAACTGGCCGCGGACTGGTGCCGCGGACAGAAGCTGGAAAATGCGGATATCCGGATTGTGTGCACACCGGGAAAATCACCGGTGCTCCTGGTGGAAGTCGGTGCCACGGGAAAAGACAGCGCAGGGGATGAGGGAGCGACCACCCTGTTTTACGGCCATCTGGACAAGCAGCCCGAATCCGAGGGGTGGGATGCCGGCAAGGGGCCGTGGATCCCGGTGATAGAGGACGGAAAACTTTATGGCCGTGGCAGTGCCGATGACGGCTATGCCGTTTTCTCCGCCGTATCCGCCATCAAGGCCCTTCAGATGGAGGGGCTTTCCCACGGCAGATGCGTCATCCTCATCGAAACCTGTGAAGAAAGCGGCAGTTTCGACCTGGGCCATTACCTGGAAAGCCTCGCTGATGTCATCGGCAAGCCCGGCCTGGTGGTCTGCCTGGATTCAGGCACCAATGACTACGAACGGTTGTGGCTGACGGTTTCCCTGAGGGGCCTTGTGGCAGGCACCCTCCGTGTAGATATGCTCACCCGGGGCGTTCATTCCGGCGGCTCGGGCAGGGCAGCTTCCAGTTTCAGGGTCATGCGGCAACTGCTGGACCGCATTGAGGATGCCGGCACCGGTGAGTTCCTGCTGCCGGAGTATCATGCCCGGATTCCTTCGGACCGGCTGGCCCAGATCCGGGAGACCGCGGCCCTGGCCGGGGACAGCATCATCGGATCCATTCCCCTGGTGACGGGAGCCAGGCCTTTGGCCGATACGGCTGAAGAACTTCTGGTCAACAGTTCCTGGAAACCGGTGTTGTCCTATATCGGCGCGGACGGTTTCCCGTCCACTGCCACGGCAGGCAATGTGCTGCGGCCGTTCACTTCACTTAAACTTTCGGTCCGGACACCGCCAACTGTGGATGCGGAAAAGGCTGCGGCTGCGCTGAAGTCCGTGCTTGAAGCAGAGCCGCCCTACGGGGCAAAGGTCAGCTTTGACGACATTGAGGCGGCCCGGGGCTGGAACATGCCCGATATGGGGGATGCCCTGTTTAATCGGGTGGTTGATACCGCGGAAAAATGTTACGGACATAAACCGGCCTATGTGGTTCAGGGGGGCACCATCCCGTTGATGGACATGTTGTCCCGGCGGCTTCCTTCGGCCAAGTTTCTCATTACCGGTGTGCTGGGGCCCAACGCCAATGCCCACGGTCCCAATGAGTTTTTGCATCTGCCCTATGTGAAACGGCTGACGGCGGCTGTGGCAAGAATCATAGCTGTTTAGCAGGTACCGCAATTCAAGTTGGCGAGAAAATCCGCAACAACTGATTTGACCTCCGCCCGATGTGTAAAGATGGCGACATGCTCCCCTTTTTCCGCTTTATACAATCGGGCGTTGGGGATCTCCTCCGCCAGTTTTCTGCCATGTCCATTGAAAGGAACCTGGGGATCGTGGCTGCCGTGGATGATGAGGGACGGCACAGAGATTTTATCCAATGTATACCTGTGGGCCTGGGTGATCTTGATGTCATTTACGGTGCCGGGAAGGCGCAGGTGCATATCCTCCATCAGTCCCACGGACAGTTCTTTAAAGAGTGCCATGGTTTCTTTATCCCCGGTGGTCCGGGATAAAATATCGGGAAAAGAAACTGATTTTTTCAACGTACCTTCAATATCTCTGTCAATTTTTCTACGCATCAGTTTGATGATAAAAGGTATGCGTGCCAGGAATTTCAGAACAGTGAAACTGAAGGGGATGGGCGTGTCATTGATACCTCCTGTTGTGGAGCACAGGACCAATCCATTGCAGCGGTCACTGTGCCTTAGGGCAAAATGAATGGCAGAATATCCCCCTCCGGAAATAGCAAACACAATGATCCGTTTGATGTTAAGGGTATCAAGGAGAGCGGCAATGAGATCTGCTTGATCTTCCGGCGCCTCTCTTCCTTTTAAGGGGGTATTCAGGTATCCGGGTCTGGATATGGAGATATATCTGTAGCCCGCAGGTCCTATGGTTCTGCCCAGAATATCAGACTGGTCATATCCCCCCATGGCCCCATGGATGGCCAGGATGACTCTATTCGGATCATCACCGGTATCTCTTTGTAAGTATTCAATGGGCCCCAGCGGGGTCTCTGCAATTCTCGGTTCAATTGTGGACATGTGATTCACGCTCCTTTGTTATCGAAGAACATATGGTAAATGGGGGTAATGTCGGGGCTTTGTGCAGAATCGCCGTACATAGCCTGGTGGATTGCAAGCCCGTTCACGGTATTCCAGAAGAAGAAAGCAAGATCGTCTGCGTTTCCCTCCCGTATGGTTCCCTGTTGCTGGCCGCTGGCAATGATGCCGGCGATGAGTTCGTAGGGTTTTCTCCGGTTGGCCTGAATGAGTTTTTTGGCCGGTTCCGGAATATTGTCGGAGGCGGCCGCTTGGAATACCAACACATGATAAAGACAGGCATGCGGATTTGACCGGATGATCTTTACCAGTTCATCCATGGCATATTTTATCTTTTCATGAGGTTCAAGGGTCATGGAATCCAGAAACCTGCAGGCATTGATGATCCGGTTCAGTGCCACTTCGACCAGAGTAATGAATATGTCTTCCTTTGAAGGAAAGTAGTGATAGACCAGGCCGTTGGACATTTTTGTTTTCCGGGCCACATCACTGATTTTGGTGCCGGAAAGACCGTTGCGGACAAACAATTCCAATGCACCTGCAAGGATGCGTTCCCTGCGTTCCTGCTTGATTTTTCGGTTGGTTTCAGCGCTTCTGGGCATGAGGTTACTCCTGTGTAGTTGAGTGGAACGGGATATTTGACTACCATTGATTGAATGATTATTCAATAGAAAAAAGATGGGAATGTCAGATATTTTGTACAGGCATAAAAAAAAGCGCCCCCTTAGGGAAGGGGGCGCCGGGGGCAGTCACACCGGGGGGAGGTCAGGCTGTTTTTCGGCGCGGTGTCACTGGTATGTGTGGGGCTGGCTGCGTTAGGCGCAGACCTTGCCCGGGTTCAATATCCGTTTGGGGTCAAAGGCCAGTTTGATGGCGGCCAAAAGATTCATGCCGGAATCCCCCAGGGATTCTGCCAGGAAGGGCTTTTTGGCGTAGCCGATCCCGTGTTCGCCGGATACGGCACCGCCCAATTCCCTGGCCTTGGTGTACATCCGGTCAAATACGGCGGATAACTTTTCCGTGAATGCCGTTTTGTCCATGGCATCCTTGAGCACGTATAGGTGGAGGTTGCCGTCGCCGGCGTGGCCGAAGCCCATGATTCTCACGTCAAACTCTTCTTTCAGGGTGTCGGCGAATTTCACGAACTCCGCAATTTTGTTCCGGGGAACCACCACGTCACATTCATCCATGTCCGTGGTGGAGGCCTTGATGGCTTCAAGGAAGGCGCCCCTGGCTTTCCAGATGGCTTCCTTGCGTTCCTGGGTGTCGGCGATCAGGACATCTTCAGCCCCTGCATCCAGACAGATGCGGGCCACGTTTTCATAGATGTTTTCAATCTCTTCCTTGGAGTTGCCGTCAAAGTTGAGCAGGAGGTAGGCGTCGGCTGAGGAATCCGGAAACTGCATGCCCAGGAATTCTTCGGAGGCCAGGATGACATCCCTTTCCATGAACTCGATGGCGGTGGGGATGGCCTTGGATTTGATGATTCGGGGCACGGTTTCGATGGCGGCAAAAAGATCCGGAAAGGGAATCAGCAGGCTGATGGCGGTTTTCGGCAGGGGCAGCAGGCGGAGTACGGCCTTGGTAACTATCCCCAGGGTTCCTTCGGAGCCCACAATGAGGTCCTTTACCGAATAGCCCGAGGAGTTTTTCACCACCTTGCCGCCGAACTCCATGACTTCACCGTTGGGCAGCACCACTTCCAGGCTGCGGACGTAGTCCCGGGTCACCCCGTACTTCACGGCCCGCATGCCGCCGGCATTGGTGTTGATGTTGCCGCCGATGGAGGCGCTTTTTTCCCCGGGGTCCGGGGGATAGAAGAGGTCGCGTTCCTCCACGTACTTGGATATTTCCATGAGCATCACACCGGGCTGGACCGTGAGGGTCAGGTTTTCCTCATCCAGTTCCAGGATCTGGTTCATGTTGTTCAGGTCGATCATAATTCCTCCGAAGAGTGCCACAGATCCTCCCACGAGGCCTGTTCCCTGGCCCCGCGGCGTTACCGGGATGTTGTTCTCAAATGCATATGTCATAATCTGCGACACTTCTTCGGTGGAATTGGCTTTGACGAGCACTTCAGGGAAATGTTCTTCGCCGGAGAGTTCGTCATGGCTGTAATCTTCGCTGATGGCACCCTCATAAAGGACCCGGTCATCGGACACAATGGATTTGAGCATATTGATGTCTTCCGGGGTAATTGTCTTGTAAGTCATTTGAGTTCCTCCTTTAATTAGGCCGTAAGGTCTGCGGTGCAGACGTTTTTTTCTGTGGCTTCGAGTTTTTCGATCAGGTCCGGCAGGATGTCGTAAAGATCACCCCGGATGCCGATGTGGGCGATGTCGAAGATGGATGCGGACGGATCATTGTCAATGGCCATGATCAGGTCCGAGTTGTTCATGCCGGCCGCAAACTGCACTGAACCGGACACCCCGCAGGTGATGATGAGCTTGGGCTTGACGGTTCTGCCGGACAGCCCGATCTGGGTCTTGGGCTCGGCCCAGCCCGCCTCGATAAGCGGGCGTGTGGCCGCCACCCGGCCGCCCAGAAGGTCTGCCAGGCGCCGGACCATGGCCATGTCCTTTTCCTGTTTGACGCCGCGGCCGGCCACGACGATGACTTCGGCATCCTCGATGCTTTCGGAAATTTGCTTTTCCGCCACCTCAAGCACCCGGATGCGGGACTCCAGCATTTTTTCCTCCACATCACAAACCGTTACCACACCGGTGGGGTCAACGCAGACCGGGGCGGAGAAGATCTTGTACCGCACCGTGGCGAACTGGGGCCGGTGGGCCGGGGTCTGGATATGGGCCATAATGTTGCCGCCGAAGGCCGGGCGGATCTGGTCGAGATCGGTATTTTCCTGGACATCCAGGATGGTGCAGTCCGCGGTAAGGCCGGTTCTGAACCGGGCCGCAGCTCTTGGGGCCAGGGAGCGGCCGATGGTGGTGCCGCCCACCAGGACGATGCTGGGTTTGTGGCGGTTGATGAAATCTTCCATCACTGCGGTGTAGGGTTCGATCCTAAAATGCGTCAGGGCCTCATGGTCGTAAACGAAGATTTCATCCACCCCGTAGGCCAGCAGTTCGTCCGCCTTTTTCGTTATGCCGGACCCCATGAAGACTCCGTAAACCGGGTGGTCGATTTTGGCAGCCATCTCCCGGGCCTTGCCGATAAGCTCGTGGGTAACCGGATGGATGTTTCCATTGTCATGGTCCACGTATACGGCAATGCCCTTCCACAGGGATTTATCCACAACGACAATTTCGTCTTCCTCAAATTCAAATACCCCTTCCGGTCCTTTTTTTACGCAAAGCTTGCACATCTTGCAGGCGGCGTTGGTGACCAGGGCGTCCCCTTCCCATTCCAGGGCGTTGAAGGGGCAGACCTCCAGCAGGTCCTCCCGGGATGTGATTTTATTCTGATGAATGATGATATTGGCCATGCTGCCCTCCTAAATGAATTTTTCCGCGACGAGTTTTTCGTGAATCCGGCCGGCAAGTTCAGGGCCTGTACCCTGCCAGGTTTCCTTTTCCCTGTCGGTTTCGGGGGGGAAGATCCGCACCACCTGGGTGGGGGAGCCTTTGAGGCCGTAACGGGTTTCGTCCTGGTCCGTGAAATCCTTCATGGAGAGCACCGGCACTTCCCGGTCCCGGGTGGCCATCTTGAGGCGGAAGGAGGGCAGCCGCGGCTGGTGGATGCCCTTTTCAACGGTGATCAGGCAGGGGAAGGCCGCTTCAACGGTTTCCACTGCGTTGGGCAGGTCCATATCCACCACAATACCATCGGCTTTTACTTCGCGGATGCAGGTGACGTTGGCCACGTGGGGGATGTTCAGAAATTCCGCTATTTCCGGCCCCACCTGGGCGGTGTCCCCGTCCGTGGTCTGTTTACCACAGATGATCAGGTCCGGCAGCTCCTCCGCCGCAATGCCCTGGGAGAGGGTGTAGGCGGTGGACAGCACATCCGCCCCTGCAAATTTACGGTCGCTGAGCAGTAAGCCCTTGTCGGCCCCCATCATATAGGCTTCCCGGATGACGTCTTCGGCCTGGGGCGGTCCCATGCTGACAACGGTAAGTTCTGTCTCCCGTTCTTCTTTGATTTTGAGAGCGGTTTCCAGGGCGTAAAGATCGTAGGGATTCATTTTGGACTCAATGCCGTCCCGCTTAAGGACACCGGTCTTTTCATCGACCTCCACTTTCGTGGTGCCCGGGACCTGTTTAATGCAGGTGGTGATGCGTATCATTTTACCTCCGTGTGACCATACCAATGGGGGATGGCCAGGGTTGAAAGTTTTTAATTTGGCGCCATGATCCGGATTTTTGTTTTATGGTCATACCAATGAATCTCATTTAGTGTCAAGTGCAAAATGTTCATATTATCATTTAGATTGGGATGTTATGAATTGGTTTATGGCATGGGGTACCAATGAAATGCTTTGGCGGTAGGGTTATATTGGTGTTTTTTGAGATTGGTATGACCAATGATCTTTGATCAAAAAAAATGCCCCGGAAGATCCGGGGCTGAGATTCCACTGTGGCCGGCAACTTTTTTATTCTGGCTTTTTAATCCATTGCACGCCCCGGGTGAAGATGCCTGTACCACATCCCGCGTCCAGGATGCGCTCCCCCGGTTGCGGGTCCAGCAGTGCCATGAGGAGGTCGGCTTCGTATTGCTTGATCCGACGGCCCACAGGGGTGTCAAACCAAGTGTCGTACTTGTCTGTCCAGGTGTCGAACGCGGCTTTTGGCATGGCGCCTCCGGTACGGATTTTGTGCTATTCGGCCAGGCCTTCTATAACACCGGCGGCGATGAGGGGAATCAGGATTTCATGGTGCCCCACGATGGCATAGCCGCGTCCACGGCCCAGGGTGGGGCGGTTGACCACATTGGTCATGGGGCGATAATGCCGGATGAAATCCAGGTTGACGGTGGTAAAACCGTCCACGGTGTGGCCCAGGTTCCTGGCCAGGGTGAGGGCCTTGAGGAAGACCTCGGGCAGGATGACGGCGGAACCCGCATTGATGAACACCCCTTTTTCAAGGTCCGCCACTTGTTCGGTAAAGGTGAGGAAATCATCGTGGGAGGCTTTGCCGCAGGCGGCGGCATCAAACTCCGGGTGCATGTGGATGATATCCGTGCCCAGGGCCACATGGACGGTGATCGGGACATCCAGCCGGGCGCCCTGGGCCGTGATGCTCAGGTGTTTGAAGGGCAGGTCCCGGTCCAGGATAAGCTGGCCCACGGCCCGGCCAAGACCCATGTTCTGCTGGGCGGCATTCCGTATGGCCTGGTTGAGAAACTCGGAGGTTTCCCTGGCCATGCCGAAGCTGCCGTCGGTGAGGCTGACGGCCACATCTTCGCTGGTCCTTCCGGTGTATGCGGTTTCAAGGTCATGGATAATCCCCGATCCGTTCATGGCCACCATGGTGAATACGTTTCTTTCCATGAGGTCGATGACCAGCGGATTCATCCCGGTTTTAATCACGTGGCCGCCCATGGCGAAGCAGACTTGCCTGCGGTCCCGGGCCGCCGTTGAGATGGCCTCGATAACCGCCCGGATGTCCCTGCCCGCAAGGATGGCGGGCAGGGTGGCAAGAAAATCGGTGAAATTTCCACCGCGGGTCCAGGGGGAGGCAAAGTCATCCTTGGACACCAGGCTTTTCCTGTCCTTGATGGAATAGGTGGTAAGCCGGCTGTAGTCCAGTTTTTTACCGGCAGGCCTTTTTTCATCAGTCATTGTAGAGCATCCTTTCCGACAGGTCGCAGAGCATATGGGCCAGCATGATATGGACTTCCTGGATCCGGGCGGTTACAGGGCTGTCTACGCAGAAAGCCGTATCGCTCATATCCTTGAGCTTTCCGCCGGCACCTGAAAATCCCACCAGGGTCAACCCCATATCTTTTGCCGCTTCAGCAGCCCGGACCACGTTGGGTGAGTTGCCGGAGGTGGAGATGCCGACAGCCATATCTCCCGGCTTGCCAAGGGCCTGGACCTGTTTGAGGAAGATGTCGTCATAGGAGTAGTCATTGCCGATGCTGGTGATAATGGAGGTATCGCAGGTCAGGGCAATGGCGGCCAGGGGCGGCCGCTCCATCTGGAATCGGTTCACAAACTCCGCGGCGATGTGCTGGCAGTCCGCGGCAGAACCGCCGTTGCCGAAAAGAAGGAGTTTTCTGCCGGCCTTCAAGGTGCCGGCAATGGCGGCGGCACAGTCCAGAATCAGTTGTTCGTGGGTATCTATAAACGCTTGTTTGGCCCGGATACTCTCCTTAAGGGTCTCCCGGATAATCTCTTTCATGGTCGTCCTTTAGTTCAAACGGTTTAGCACATGGTTATGCGGATTTGATTGTTTTGTCTCCGCGGCGAGCCTGATGCGCGTCATAGCGTTCCTGAATTTCCTCCAGAACCGCTTCGTAGTCGGTATTCTCCGGGTCGATATCCCTGGCTTTTCTGGCAAAGGAAAGGGCAATGCTCAGGTTTCTATTTTGCAGGCCCATGGCTTTGGCGTAGCCGGACAGGGCCTGGGCGTCCAGGGGATTGTTTTTCACCGCCAGGTTGAATTGCGCAGCGGCTGCGGCCGGATCATTTTTATCCAGCAGGATCTGTCCCAGTATCCTGAACGCTGTGCCGGAGGCGGGGTTGATACGGGTGGCTGCCTCCAGGTGGGAAACGGACTGATCCACCCGCCCCTGTTTGAACAGGAGGTGGCCCAGCAGGAGTTCCACCTCAAAAATATCCGGATTAATGCCGTGGGCCTTTTTAAGGTAGAGTATGGATTTGTCCTCATTCTCCTTGATCCGGTGGATCAGGCCGATGTTGTAGATGACCATCACCTCTTCCGGGCTGATATTCCAGGCCAGCTCAAAGGTTTCCAAAGCGAGGTCCAGCTGATCCGTGATCCCGTAACTGACACCCAGGCTGTTGAGAAGGTTGATATTCTTGGGATCAATGGCAAGCCCCAGTTTGTACTCCTGGATGGCTTCGTCATATTTTCCCAGTTGGAAGAGGCGGTCGCCGCTGATGTTCAGGGAGATGCCGTCAAAAGAGACGGTATGACCGTGCCCGAAGAAGGCGGCATGGTCAAAGGCCTTCAGGGCATTGGGCAGAATCCGGTCAAAGTCGAAATCCCGGTAAGGGTGAACGGCAATCCCGAGCAAAAGATCGCACCCCAGCCGCTGGGAGATTTTATCCTTGAGCAGGTTCACCAGCCGCAGTCCCTCTTTCTCATCCGCGTAATCCCAGAAAACCAGGACGAACGTGGTGTCATCCAGGTGCTCCCAGATGCCCCGCTCCTTGTCCAGAACGGCGTTAAAGCAGGCCTCAAAAACGTCTTTGGCCGTTTCAACGGTTTCCTCGGACACCTGCGGGTCAATCTGAACCAGGGTGCAGATACACCTGTCGTCAGGTATGGTTGTACCGGCCAGACGCTCTTGAAATGTGGTAAAGCGTACACTGGGACTGTGGCTCAGGTCGGAATAATAAATTTCCGGGGGATGGATCTCCTGGTCCTTCGACCCGGATTTGAGAAAATGAATTTCCTTGGCAAAAAATTTGGGTGTCATTTTGTATTCCGTTTTGTATCCCTTTGGGTATTCAGAAGAGTGGTCAAGGTGGTGACCAGAAGGTCTTCCTGACCTGCCTGGATGGTTCTGGGGTCCATGATAAACCGGTCGTCTTCGATGCGTCCCATCACCGGAGGGGTGGCCGCCCGCAGCGCTTTTTCCAGCGCTGTAACGGACATGTGTTTCGGCCGGAGGGTGACGCACCGGGTGGGCAGCCTCAGATCGGGATAGCTGCCGCCGCCGGGTCTGGACTCCATGTCGGCCAGGGCCAGGTCGGCTGAATCGCCGATGGCGGGTTCCAATGCCTTAAAGATGTTTTCCGCCTTGCCGGAGACGGTGTCGTAGTCCATGGTCAGCATCTTAAGCGTTGGGATCTTTGCCACTGCCGCGGCTTCGTCCCGGTAGAGCTTGAGGGTGGATTCCAGTGCGGCCAGGGTGAGTTTGTCGATGCGCAGGGCCCGGGTCATGGGGTTGGCCCGGATTTTATCCAGGGTCTGCTTTTTACCCACGATGATTCCGGCCTGGGGACCGCCTAAAAGCTTGTCCCCGCTGAATGTGACAACGTCCGCACCTGTTGCCACCCGTTCGGAAACCACGGGTTCTGCGGGCAGGCCGTAGGGGCCGAAATCGATCAGGGTGCCGCTGCCCAGGTCTTCCATGACAGGAATCCCTTTTTCACGGCCCAGGGCCACCATATCCGCCAGGCTGACCTCGGCGGTGAAACCTTCAATTTTGTAGTTGCTGGTGTGCACCTTGAGGAAAAGGCCGGTATGCGCGTTAATTGCCCCTTCGTAATCCCTCAGGTGGGTCCGGTTGGTGGTGCCCACCTCTTTTAGGCAGCAGCCGCTTTTGGTCATGACGTCCGGCACCCGGAAGGAACCGCCGATCTCCACCAGCTCGCCCCTTGACACCACCACTTCGGTACCCTGGGCAATGGTGTTCAGGGTCAGGAGAACGGCTCCGGCGTTGTTGTTGACGGCCATGGCGCTCTCGGCCCCGGTCAGCTCGCAGATCAGTTCCTCGATGGCCGCATACCGGATCCCCCGTTTGCCCGTGGCAAGGTTGAGTTCAAGGTTTGAATAGGCTGCGGAAACGGTGCGGATATTGTCCAGGGCATCCTGGCAGAGCAGGGCCCGGCCCAGGTTGGTGTGGAGGACCACGCCCGTGGCGTTGATCAGTGGAATCAGGCGGTTTTTCATCCGTTCGGCTGCAATACCGGCCGCCCGGGTCAGAACCGCATCATCGCCGGTGTCAGGGGTGTTGTCCGAAAGGATCTCCTTTCGGAGGGCTTCCACTGCCGTTCTCAGGGCGTCCAGGACCACCTTTCTGGGGCAGTCGTCAAACCGGGTGTCTGCGTCGGTTGCCAGGAGCAGTTGGTCCATTGCCGGCAGGGTTTTTAATCGTTCTTGCTTATTTGTCATTTGAGGCTCCATTGGCATTGGGGGTTAGAACGGTGAGGGGCAGGGCGTCCAGCAGCGTTGTTACATCAGCAGCCGAAATCCCGAGGCGGTCCAGGGCCGGGACCATGCTGCGGGTCTGCATGAATTCGTATTCAAGGCCGGTGGCAAATTTTTCCGCCAGGAGGTCTGCAACGTAAACCACATCCACGAGCGGCTTGTGGCTGTCTGCGGATTCCGGGTTGTGATGGTGGCGGATGACCTGGGTCAGGGCGTCTGAAAATGTCCAGGCCGAGGCCAGGCTTGATCCAGCCTGGCAATGGGTGGTGCCCAGGATTTTACGTTCGGACCGGATGAATGACGCACCGGTATTGCCCAGGTTTCTGAACAACAGCGGGGCCCTGTCCGCAATAAACTGATCCAGCACCACCTTGCCGATATCGTGGAGCAGGCCTGCGGTGTAGGCCTGGGTGGGGACGACTTTTCCGGACAATTTCGCTAAATGTTCCGCAGTGGTGGCCACCCCCAGGGCATGGAAGAAAAGCCCGCCCCGGCAAAGGGAGTATCCCGAGGTTCCTGTCTGGTCGTAATAGGCGCTCACAGCGGCGGCGATAACGGTCTTGACCAGGGTATCCTTGCCCAGCAGCAGGACCGCATCCCTGAGGGTATCCACCCGGACGGTACCTGAAAACAATGCCGTGTTGCAAAGCTTCAGGGTCTGGGCGCTCAGGACCTGGTCCCTGACCAGTTCGTCAGTGATGTCGGTGATGCCGGACCGGTTGTCCTGGAACATCCGCATGATTTTCAAGGCGGTCTGGGGGATGGGCTTGAGGGTGGCAATGGTCCGGGTGATCTCAGCTTCCGTGGGGGTATCCATGGTGTCCTCCGGTGTGAACCCGATATCCCAGGCCGGTTTGATCTCGGTGCTGCCGGTTTCCAAGTTCAGGTTCAGGGTGCAGGTGAAAAATCCCCCGGTTTCGGATTTGACAACTTCAATGCCCGTACGTTTGAAGATGGCTTCGGCAATGTCGGCGGACCTGCCGCCGATGTCCAGTCCGATATCCTGTTGGGATACCGGTCCCACCAGGGCGCCCCCGGCAATGGTTGCCTTGAGGTTTTCAGGGGTGCAGCCCAAATCCGTCAGTTGCTTGATCAGTATGGGAATCCCTGTGGATGCATACTTTTCCGGTACATCGGTATAGCCTCTGCCCGGCGGTTCGGGCAGCAGAATATGAAGCATGCCCCCTGCCTTTACCTTGTCATCCCAGAGGCTTACCCCCAGGCAGGTCCCCAGATAGGCCTGGAGAATGACGGGGGCGGATGGCATCACCTTAAGGCGGCCGGCGGCAATATGTATGTTTGTGATCATCAGTGTCTGTAATCTACTTTCTTACCAGCGTTCATTCTATTCAGCAATATAAGGTAAATTATACTAAATATCATCAATGCTTAGGCGGTTGCAACCTTTAGTTGGCTGTGGTCAGGGCTGCCAGGGCATATGAAGACAGGTCTTTCGGACAGGTGGCGGTAAAAAATAATATCAGGGTGTTAAGGCATGGTGCCCGGGTGCCGATGACTATGGTATGGCAATGCAGATCAACCATTAATTAGAAATGTCACAATACGTGGGGTGACATCCATGAAAATTTCAGAGAGTAATATTCAGTTTATGTCCAACCATTCGGCGGAGGAGGCCGACCTGGTTCTCCAGCAGGAAACAAAGGAAACCATACAGCAACAGGGTGTTGTTTCCGGCAGGGGGCGGTCCGGCTGGGTGTCCGAAGAGGGCAGGCCGATGATGCTGGTGGACCGGGTGAGCATTTCCCTACAGCAGTCCCGGGAGGTGCAGTCCGAATACTCGGCGGCACTGACATCCTCATCCACCGTATCCGGGGTCCAAGGAGACACGGTTGCGGCGTTTGAGCAGAAGGAACTTGTGGAAAAACTGGCCGGGGCGGTAATGGACCGGGCCGTGGTGGCCAGATCTATCCGGGAAGGGGTGGATATCGGCGGCGAGCAGGCAACGGGGCCGGTAACCGCCGTTCGGACCAACACCACTGAAAGCCTGGTGACCCTGAGTCATACCAGCATTCATTTTGAGCAGGAGCAGATGGGATTTTCCTCCCAGGGCCAGGTGGTTACCCAAGACGGCCGGACCATTGATTTCAACCTGGATATGGCCCTGGACCGGGCCTACATGTCCCGGACCCAGGAACAGGCCGTGATCCATACCTGGCAGCAGGAGATCAACCTCACGGATCCCCTGGTGATCAACCTTGAGGGGGGCATTCCCCAGCTCGGTGACACCCGGTTTGAGTTTGACCTGGACAACGACGGCACCACGGAGGAGATTTCCTTTGCGGCAAAGGGGTCCGGTTTTTTAAGTTTTGACCGGAACGCCGACGGTGTCATCAACAACGGGTCGGAACTTTTCGGTCCCGGAACCGGCAATGGGTTTGAGGAGCTGGCCGCCTACGACGATGACGGCAACGGCTGGATTGATGAGAGTGACGCGGTGTTTTCCAATCTCTCGGTCTGGACCAGGGATGGCCAGGGAAATGACCAGTTGATCTCCCTGAAGGATGCCGGTGTCGGTGCGATTTATCTGGACAATGCCCAGACCGAGTTTTCGGCCACCACCATGGACAACGAACTCCAGGGGCAGGTCAGGCGTTCCGGTGTTTTCCTGTTTGAAGACGGGAACGTGGGCGCGATGCAACAGATTGATCTGGCGGCCAGGGAACCCGGGGCTGATGCGTCGGCTGCCGGTGCATTCCAGGAATCTACCCAGTTGGGGGACTTCACCGTCGTTAACCTGGCGTCAATGAATATGGGGGGAAATACGGGCGGGATCACCGGGCCCTCTCCCATTGAAGCGGAGGACGTGGAAAATCCCCTATCTGCACTGATGGAGCAGATTGAGGCCCTTAAAGAGGAACTTCAGCAGATTCTCGGCACCCGGTCTTCCCGGGGACGGCGGGCCGGGCGGCTTCGGTCAATGGCAAATACCTTCTCGGATCATCAGTTATACCGGCTGACCCATCCGAACCCCGCAGGGCTCAAGGCGCAGTCCTGGCAGGCATAGTCACTTTCGTTAACTGATCGGGGGGCTTAAGGTTCCCGGTAAAGGGCCAGAACGCCGGACCGGGCCAGTTTTTTGATACCGAAGGGCGTCAGTTTTTCCAGAAGAACGTCTATGGTGTCTTCGTCCCCGGTGACCTCAAAGATGAAATGCATGCCGCCTTCGTCCATCATCCTGCCGTTGAAATCGGTGATGGTGGTTTTGATCTGATCCCGGTCTTCGGGTTTCGCCTTGACGCAGATCAGTGCCATTTCCCTTTTAACGGCCTTTTCACCGGTCATATCCCGCAGTTTGATGACGTTGACCAGGCGTTTGATCTGTTTTTGAATCTGTTCGAGCATCAGGGGGGTGGCCAGGGTGGTGATGGTGATCCTGGACATTTTGGGATTGGCTGTGGGGGCGCCGCAGATCGTCTCGATATTGTAGCCGCGTCCGGCAAAGAGTCCGGTGATTCTGGCGGTAACGCCGGGTTCGTTTTCCACCAGCATGGTCAGGGTGTATCGGTTGGTTTTCATATCCCTCCTTTTAAAAGCGGTCCGGGAGGCATACCATAGCATCAGGCCGTTTCAATGTCCAGTTCGGTCACCGTCTTGTTTCTGCCCGTATCCTTGGCCTGGTAAAGGGCATTGTCCGCCCGTTCGATCAGGTCGGGCAGGGATTCACCGGCCTGGTATTCCGCCACCCCCAGTGAAATGGTGATGGCACCGATGGGCTGGCCTGTGTTTTTGTTGATCCACCGCCTTCCCTTGAGGCTCAGCCTGATTTTTTCTGCCAGAACAAAGGCCTCCTTTAACGCGGTTTCCGGCAGGATCAGGATAAACTCCTCTCCGCCGAACCGGGCGGCGATGTCCTTGGCTTCGATGTGCTCCTTGAGCAGTTTTGCCAGCATTCTCAGGACATTGTCACCGATCAGGTGGCCGTGGGTGTCGTTGACCTGTTTAAAGTGATCGATATCCGCGATGATGATGGTCAGGGGGATCTGGTTCTTATTTACATAATCCAGGGTGCGGGCCATGGCCTCGTCCAACCCCCGCCGGTTGAGCAGACCTGTGAGCATGTCGGTTTTTGCTGCCCGTTTCACCCCTTCCAACTCTTTTTTAAGCGCATCTATTTCGGTAATGGTGTCATCCATTTCCTGTTTCAGGGAGTTGCTCTGATGGATGATGGACTTGGTTTCGCTGAGGATGCCTTTGGATATTTTCCGGACCTCCTCGGCAGTATTTTCATTCACTAAGCGTCCTGAAAAGCTTTCCACATTGGCACCGTTTTTATCGATTTGTCTGCCGGAGCTTCCCAGGTGCCGGGTGATCTCTCCTAAAATGGTTTTAAATTCAGTGGTTTTTATTTCCGCCAACTGGCTTTGTTCATCTGCAATGTAGGACCTGAAAAACTTGAGAATGGTATCGTAGCCGATTTGGGTATTTCGTTCTTCAAGTGTTTTTATATCCAGATTCAGGGCTTCGTTGCGGCCGGTGGCGTATTCGTACCACACCGCATAACAGATGGGATTGTAGGGCAGCTGATGCCTGGCAATCTGTTTCAGGGCCAGGCGCAGATGGGTCCCCGATTCTTCAACGCTATCCTGGTATATGTGGTCAAACATTGATGTCAATCCCTCTTAGGGGGTGTCCACCAGGTCGATAATCCGCCTGGAGGTATATTCGCCTACATCCGCAAGTCCGTCCACGGGCATGAACTGTCTTGCATTCTTTGAATACAGGCAGGTGACGCCGGCGGGAAAGTCGTCGTCAGGTTCGTAAAAAATATAGCAAAGGGCGATTTTGGGAAGGGGATGCACCACAAAGGAAAAGTCTCCGCCCGTACCCGGTGGTGATGCCTGGCCCTTAAGATTGGATACGATTTTGGGGATGCTGGCCTTTATTTGCGGTACGTAGGGCACCAGCAACTGCTCGGTGTGGGTGGCAAAGGCGCCGGCGTAGGGCATACTGTCCGGGAACTCCTTGAATGCCTTGAGGGGGGTCAGGTTCATACCGGCATTGCTGGCGTTCAGTGCATACAGCGAAACCAGTAGCCCCGGAATCGGGTCCTGGTCTTCGCTGGATTTTTCAACGTCCTCAAAACAGATACCGTCCGGCGATATCACGCAGATGTTGCCGAACGCGTCTAATTTAAAGCAGTCCTTCTCCCGTGTGGCCTGGATACATTGGTCAAAATCCTGGGGAAGGGATGTGTAGAGTTTGTCCAGATTATTCTGGATGAGACGGGAATAATTGTCCATGGTATTGCCTCCGTTGATCTAATATACTGAAAACTACCAGGCCGGATCAAGTGTTTATTTGTACGCCCTCATTTGTTGGGGAAATCTTGGGTCGGGTATGGTATGATACCGGATTTTAATTAATATAGAATGAGGAATCAAAAGAAATAGGGTATGCCAATGCGTAAAAAAGGTGTGGATTATATTGTTTTTCCCCTGGACTTTCCGGACATGGAAACGGCATCGGATTACGTCCGGAAGCTGGACGGCCATGTGGGAATGTTCAAGATCGGTCTGGAGCTCTTTATCCAGGAAGGACCGTCGGTGGTCCGGCAGATCCGGGAGCTGACCGATGCACAGATCTTTTTGGATCTCAAGCTCCACGATATTTCCGCCACCGTGGGAAGAGCCATGGCCCGGGTGGCGGAGTTGGGCGTGGACCTGATTACGGTGCACACGGCCTCCTCATTCCGGATGCTTAAGATGGCGGTGAAAGGCGGAGGGGGAAAAGCCGGCGTGCTGGGCGTCACCCTGCTTACGGACAACGATGCGGCTGCGGTTGAAGCCGGCGGTTTTAAGGCCGAATATGTCACCTCCCCGCTGGCGCTTGTGATGCTCCGGGCCAGGATGGCCAAAGCTGCCGGATGTGCCGGCGTGGTCTGCTCCGGGCAGGAGGTCGAGGGGATCAAGGCGGAGCTGGGACCGGATTTTCTGGCCGTGACCCCGGGGATCCGTCCGGAATGGACCCTGACGGCCGGTGATGACCAGAAGCGGGTTACCACACCGGGCCGGGCCGTGGCCCTGGGCAGTGACTACATTGTGATCGGGCGGCCGATCCGGGATGCGGATGATCCGGTGAAGGCGGCGGATATGGTGGCTGAAGAGATCGACAAGGCATTGGCGGACGCATAAAAAAGCCCGGGTTGCGGTAAACAATTCTCCGTGACCCGGGCGAAGTAAAAGCCGATCCGCCTTGAGTTGCAGAAGGGTTTATTCTCTTGGTTTTTCCAGGCCGAAAGCCGCATGCAGGGTGCGCACCGCAAGCTCGGCATATTTGGCCAGGATAACGCAGGAAATCCGGATCTCGGAGGTGGAGATCAGGCGGATGTTGATATTTTCGGAGGCCAGGGCCTCGAACATGACGGCGGCAACCCCGGAGTGGCTTTTCATGCCCAGGCCGATCACTGATACCTTGGCGATATCCGTGGCGGTTTTGATTTCTTCCGCCGCCACCTCTTCGGCCACCATTTCGGAAATTTCCAGAGCCCGTTCAAAATCATCCTTGGTCACGGTAAAGGTCAGGTCGGTCTGGCCACCGGAACGGGTGTTCTGGATGATCATGTCCACCATGATCTCGGCTTTGGCTAATGCACCGAAGATCTTGGCGGAGATTCCGGGCTGATCCGGTACTTTTTTAAGGGTGATTCTCGCCTCGTTCATGTCACAGGTGACGCCGGATACGACGGCACTTTCCATATCAGCGGTTTCATTGATAACCATGGTTCCTTCCTCCTCGTTGAATGATGACCGGACATGCACGGGCACGTTGTATTTCTTTGCAAATTCCACTGACCTGATCTGGAGGACCTTGGCCCCCAGAATGGCCATTTCAAGCATTTCCTCGTAGGAAATCCTGTCGATCTTTCTGGCGTCGGCACATATCCTGGGATCTGTGGTGTACACCCCGTCCACGTCGGTGTAGATCTCGCAGACATCCGCCTTCAGGGCAGCGGCGATGGCTACGGCTGAGGTGTCGGACCCCCCGCGGCCCAGGGTGGTGATGTCACCGTCGTTGTCCGCGCCCTGGAAGCCGGCCACCACAACGATATTGCCTTCGTCTAGGGCCTTTTTCAGGCGTTTGCTGTCGATGTCCAATATCCTGGCTTTGCCGGACATGTGGTCGGTGTGGATACCGGCCTGGAATCCCAAGAAGGACTTGGCCTTGTAGCCCCTGGCCTTGAGCATCATGGCCAGCAGGGCGGCCGTGGTCTGCTCGCCGGTGGCCAGAAGAACGTCCAGTTCGCGTTTATCAGGTGTTTTAGAGGCCTGGTTTGCCAGGGCAATGAGCCTATCGGTTACGCCGGCCATGGCAGAGAGAACCACCACCACCTGATCACCGCCGTCATGGGCTTTTTGCACCCGGCCGGCCACATTGGCGATTCTTTGGATATCTGCCACAGAGGTGCCGCCGTATTTGTGTACGCGTAACGACATGTTGCCTCCTGAATATTAGCTTTTATTAATCAATTTACGGTAAAGATAAGGTGCTTAACAGATTTGTCCCCTGTTGTCCAGACGGAATGATACGAATTATCCGGTTGAAATCCTTATCAAATTCAAACCTGAGTTCCAGGTTGAAGACAAATCCGTCTTCCCGAAGAAGGTCCGGCCATTCCACCGCCACCACGGCATCTTCTCCCAGGAGGTCTTCAAATCCGATGTACTCCAGTTCGTCCGGGGCGCCCAGGCGGTATAGGTCCAGGTGGCACAGCCGTTTTACCCCGGCAGGATACTCGTTGATGATATTGAAGGTGGGGCTGGTGATGTAGTAGCCTTCATCTACGCCAAGCCCCTTGGCCAGCCCCTGGATGAGGCAGGTTTTCCCCGCCCCCAGATCGCCGGTGAGGGCAATGGAGAACAGCGCCGGAAGTTGCAGGATTGCTTCTCCGATACGTCTGCCCAGCGTCATGGTCTCTTCGGCGCTTGCGGATACAACGGTTTTCATCGGGCCAGTTCCGCAAGTGCCGTGGGGATCACGGCCACGATATCCGACGCCAGAAAACCCATGGGGGTCTCTTCGGCCAGGATGTCCCCGCAAAGCCCGTGGATGAATGTGCCGGCAAGGGCGGCGGTATCCGGGGACAATCCCTGGGCAAGGAGGCCTGCAATGATTCCGGTGAGGGTATCTCCCATACCGCCTGAGGCCATACCGGGATTGCCGGTGGGACAGATAAATACCTCCCCGTCCGGGCAGCAGACCAGGGTCTGGGCCCCTTTGAGGACCAGTATGACCTCATGCTTTTCGGCAAAGGACAGGCCCACGGTCATCCGGTCGGCCTGGACTTCGGCCGGGGAGATGCCTGCGAGCCGCGCCATTTCTCCTGGGTGCGGTGTCAGGATTACCGGAGATTTGGCCGTGTTCAGGATTGATGGATCATCCGCCAGGCAGTTGAGGCCGTCGGCATCAATCACCAGCGGTACCTCTGATTTGGCCAGAAGTTCCCGGACGAGTTCCCGGGTTCCCGGTTCAGTGCCCAGGCCCGGTCCTAATGCCAGTGCCTGCTTGTCCCTGAGGGTATCGAGAATGGCGTCCAGCCCTTTTACGGACAGGGTGCCGGCATCCGTTTGGGGCAGGCCCAGGGCCATGGGCTCGACAATCATGGGCTCCAGGACCGGCATCAGGCCTGAGGGCACCCCGAGGGTCACAAGACCTGCGCCGCACCGCATGGCTGCATTGGCGCTGAGCGCGGCCGCCCCTGTTTTACCCGGAGAGCCGGCCAGGATCATAAGATGGCCGAAAGTACCCTTATGGCTGTTGAAGGCCCTGGGGGGAAGGACGCTGGCGATATCTTCGGCTTCGGGAAGGAAGATATGGGGGGCTTCCCCCCGGGCAATGTGTCCAGGGATACCGATATCGATGATTTCCAGGTCGCCGGTGTGGATGTTTCCCGGATAGAGAATATGCCCGGCTTTGGCAAAGGCAAAAGTGGCTGTGGCATCTGCTTCAATGGCCACGCCGCAGACTTGCCCCGTATCCGAGTTGATGCCGGAGGGGATATCAACGCTGAAAACCGGCTGGCCGGAAAGGTTCACGGCCATGATGACGTCCCGGAAGAATCCCCGGACATCCGAGTTCAGGCCGGTACCGAAAATGGCATCCACAAACAGGTCGTGGTCCAGTATCCGTTCCCGGTAGCCCTCAAAAGCATCAGCATCCGGCACCTCGATAAATTCGGATTCCGGGTGTTCGGGTAACAGTTTTTCCACAAGTTCCATGTTTATCCGGGCATCGCCTGCCACCCGGTCCCGCCGGGACAGGAGGATAAAGCTGACGCTGACCCCCATTTCCATGAGGTAGCGGCCGATGACAAAGCCGTCCCCCCCATTGTTCCCTCTGCCGGCAAGAATTCCCACCCGGAATTCCTCTATGGGATCAAAATGGTCCACCAGCATTTCCAGTGCGCCCCGGGCGGCATTTTCCATGAGCACCAGGCCGGGGATACCGAATTCGTTAATTGTCTTTTGGTCCATGGCCTGCATCTGTGCGGCGGTGACAAGGATCATAGTTCTTTTCCTTAATATATATTTGGTTTTCTAAAAGGGTATCATGTCCGCAGACCCGCTGCTACCATTTGGCAAAATGCTCTTCCACCACCCCGGCGGTATCTGTCAGGGTGAGGCTGTGGCCGGCATCGGTTCTGATCTGCCCGTCAAACCGGCCGCAAGGCTGGATAAAGCGGCTGGCCACCAGCCCGAAATTGTCGTTGGCGCTACGCTTTCCTTCCGGGAAAAACCTGAGATTTATTTTCCGGTCCTTGGATGTGATCTTCCAGGGAGTGAGCGGCTGGGCTGTGTCATAGTCGTAATCTACGGCCGCCACGGGTTCCGGTTGTCCGTTCACCCACAGGGTGTTTTCCAGGGTGCCGTTTTCATAGACGCCCCGGGACAGGTTGAATCCCACCTTTGTTTTTTTATCGCCCGTTTCAGGATCTGAGGCAAAGCCGGCTCCGCAGGTCCAGTTCCAGAAGGTTTTACGGTGGTAGGCCCCGTGGGTCCAGTCGTAAAGGGCAAAGGTCTGTTCCGGATCAAGGATGAATGTTCGTCCTGCGGCCCGTATTTGTCCCCGGGCGGGAATCCCTGCGGCCTTGGTGGTGAATGCGGCTTTTCCCTGCCCCATATCCATGGGAAAGTGCATGGGAGAAAAGGTTCCGGCAGTTTCTGCCAGACGAATATCCGCAAGAAGATCCGCAGTATCCAATTCTATCCTTGCCTGCCTGCCGTTGGTGTCAAGATCTCCGGAAAATTCAATGCGCCGTTTCCCCTCCTTGAACCTGCAGATACCGGAGGCAGAGTGCCGGTCGTACCGGACCCTGCCCATGGGCGGCCTGACAAAATTGGCTTCGGTCATAATCCTGCGTTCCCGGTCAAAGCAGAAGCTAAAGGCACTGGTAATGTATCCCAGGTGGATAACGGCGGCACCGAAGAATAGTTCCGGCGATACGATCCCAAGGTAACACCAGCGTTTCTCCGTGACCCGGTTTTTCAGGGTGGCGGTGCCGGACAGAGGCAGGCCGGTAATGCCGGTGGTATCCGCAAGTCCGAAAGGGCCGGACCAGGGCTGCGTCACCTTCATCCTTCCATTACCTCTTTATAGCGGAAGCAGGAGACCAGATGATCGTTGACCATACCCGTAGCCTGCATATGGGCATACATGATGGTGGAACCGGTGAACTTAAATCCCCGCTGCTTGAGATCCTTGGAAAAGGCATCGCTTTGCTTTGAGGTGGCCGGCACCTGGTCCATGGATGTGAAGGCATTGATGATCGGAGAGCCGTCCACGAACCGCCAGGCATAGGCGTCAAAGGAGCCGAACGCCTCTTGAACCTTTAAAAAAGCCCTGGCATTGGTCACAGCGGAGTTCACTTTGAGTTTGTTGCGGATGATCCCCGGATCCTGGAGCAGGGCCAGGATCTTATCCGGCCCGAACCGGGCCACCTTTTCCGGGTCAAAACCGGCAAAGGCCTTTCGGTATCCCTCCCGCCGTTTCAGTATGGTCAGCCAGGACAGGCCGGCTTGTGCCCCCTCCAGAATAAGGAATTCAAATATCCTCCGGTCATCGTGCACCGGCACGCCCCATTCGGTGTCATGGTAGTGGATATAATCCGGGTCCGAGGTTGACCAGTCGCATCTTTCCATGGGTTCCCTCCGATTGTTGTTCCTAGGTTTTTCTTCTGGTGATCTATACAATAAATAGGAGGGGGGTGTCATCAGAAAACCCGGGGCATCATCCCCAAAGGATTGTGCCCCGGGTATAATTGAAGATCCGGATTACTTTTCACACCCGCAACGTTCTTCTTTGTGCCGGTCGAATACCGCAGCGTGTTATTTCTTTTTGATCAGGTCAACATCGCCGAGTGATGTCCCGATTTTCATCATCCAGCGGGACATGCCCACATTGACCCCAAGAAAAGTCGTCTGAATCAATTCGGTGATGTATCCGAATTGATCCATCGTATCAAAATAGGCAAATCTGGTGACGGCCTTGCCTTTTGTTTCAAAGGTCCCATGCTGAAGAAGCTTGAATCCTTCCTTTTTTAAAATATTGATCTTCTCGGATAATTGGGTGACGACAAACCCAATATGATGGATGCCGTGGCCCGGGTCACGGATGAAGTCCGTATAAACATTTTCATCCCCACGGATTACCTGAATTAATTCAAACTGCAGGCGCCCGCTGTATCCCACAACAATATCCAAATCAAGATCAATGGGGTTGCCCAGATAGTGAATATTCTTTTTGGCAATTTTGGCTCTATACCAGCAAGAGATGTTCAAGAGGGCTGAATAATGGTCCACCGCATTGGTGATGTCCTTTACGATGATTCCCAATTGCTCCACAGGCGGCAGGCCAAGTCTTTTTAGTTCCAATGAATTTGTCGGCGTCATATCTTCCTTTTTTACAATATATTGAAAAATGTTTCGAAACGCTATTGGTAACAGGTGTCCACCCATTTTTTGATTTGCATCATTGCCTCCTCCTGAGAAACGCGGCTGTCCCATTCAAGCTCCTGGCGCGCCCGGGTTGTATCGACACTGAGGTCTTTTTCCATGACGCCTACACCCAGCCGCGTTATCGGAGGGCGGATGCCAAAAGGGACCAATGTTTTTTCAAAAATGGTTCCCAGAAACCAGGCCAGCCAAAATGGGATGCTGTTTTTCGGAGATTTCCCTATCCAACCGCTGATTGTTTTTAAATACTGCGCCCAGGTCAGGGAATAATTGTCACCCAGAAAATAGGTTTTTCCTTTTGCAATATCTAAGAAGCCGGCCCGGGTTATGCCATCCACAAGGTTGTCAATATAAATAAAAGAACTGGGTGAACGGCCCTTATTGATCAGTGGAAATGGACCCCTTTTAAACGCATCCAGAATTTCTTTCACCCATACGCTTCCTGGGCCGAAAACGTTTGTGGGACGGATAATGGTATACTCTATTTCTTCCCTTTTACAAAAGCTTGTCACCAGATCTTCGGCCTGAATTTTTGTATCGCAATAAGGAATTCCGCACATTTTAGGTTCAGCATCTTCATTTAAACCGGCCAGATCCCTGCCAAGCCCCATGCAGGCAACAGAAGAGCAATAGACAAACCGTTTTATATGCCCTTTGGAGTGTTCAAGAAGATTGCGGGTACCGTCCACCATGATGGCTTCAAATTGTTGCCTGGTCCCCCAGTCCAGGGTGCGGGCTGCCAGATGAAATACCAGGTCAATTCCGTTGGCAACACCCTCAAGTGTCTGCGGCCGGGTGAGATCTCCTCGAAAAATGTCAACCCCCAGCCTTGTCAGATTCCGGCTATCCTCCTGCGGCAAGAGCAGCCCCCGTACGTTATACCCGCCTCTCACCAGGGATTTTGTCAGATGGAATCCGATAAACCCGGCAGCACCCGTGATAAGAATATTCATATGATTTCCTTTATCAGCTCCGGCATTCAACCGTGTTGATAACCGGAGCATAATGAGTTCCCGATTAAAAATCAGAAAGATTCTGATAAAACATTGCCGTTGCCGGACTGACCACCGTAGGGTCGGTGATCACGTTGATACAGGCTGGTTTGCCGGAATCCACCGCCCGTTTTATCGCCGGAATGATATCGTCGTCTTTTTTAACAAATTCCCCGTAGCCCCCCAGTTCTTCAACTATTTTTTCATAGTGGCGAAGTTCCAGTTCTGAACAGGTACACCGGTCATGGCCGATACTCATCTCCTGTGAATGTTTGATCATTCCCCAGGCACAGTCATTGTTGATGACGCATACCACCGGGATGTTATGGCGTACCATGGTATCGAACTCCATGCAGTTCATACCAAAAGAACCGTCACCATGGAGAAGGATCACGGGCTTGCCAGGGTTGGCAAGTTTTGCTGCCATGGCAAACGGAATACCGGTACCAAGGCATCCCAGCAGGGATCCTGCCGGTGCCAGCACGCCGGCCCGGTGGTCGGACATAAACCCTGTCATGCCGTAATAACTGGTATCCCCGCCGTCGGAGATATAATAGGCATCCGTCCCGATTTCGGTCATGATCTGTTGGGTCAGCCGCAGGGGAAGGATGGGGTCGGAGACGGTGTTTTTTTGTTCGGTCTCCGTCACCAGCATTGCCTGGTAGGCATTTTTCACCGTTTCTATCCAGGGGCTGTGATCCGCTTTTTTTACCAACGGGGTCAGCCGTTCAAAAATATCGCCGCAGTCCCCTGCCAACCCCACCTGGGAGGTCCTCATGTTGTCCAGTTCGGCCGGATCAATGTCAATGCGGATAACCTTTGCCTGGGGGAAAAGCTTGGTGGCCTGCATAACCCAGCTGAACCGAATGCCGGCGGCAATGATGACATCGGCCTGGGGCGCCACGGCGGCCACGGCCGTAAACCCCCCGTCATTCATACAAAGGGCATGGGAATCTGGCAATGCCCCCCGGCCGTTGTTCAACAGGGCAAAGGGAAAGCCGATCTTTTCGATAAATTGTTTAAAGGCATCATCCTGATTGCTGAATCCCACACCGCTCCCCCCGATAAACAAGGGTTTTTTGGCGTTATCGATAAGATGGGCCGCCGCCTTAAGCTCGGACTCATGGGGCAGTACCCGTGTCCTGTGGGTCCGCTTTTCAGGAAAGACCAGGTTTTTTTCATCCATTGAGACAAAAAGGATATCCGGGGGCAGCTCCAGGAAGACAGGGCCGGGCCGTCCTGTGACGGCCTGCCTGAAGGCTGTGGCAAGGTATTCGGGAATCCGTGCAATATCATAGCAGGTGGCCTGCCATTTGGTGATGGGTTTGACCATATCAATCTGGTTTATCTCCTGCAGGGCCAGGGTATTATCATCCCGCAACGGGTGGCGGCCGCAAAGGACCACCAGGGGGGCTGCGTCCAGAAAGGCGTTTGCAATACCTGACACGGCATTGGTAAATCCAGGCCCTGCAGTTACAAGGCAGACACCGGGTTTGTTTTTATAGATGGACCAGCCGTGTGCCATCATTGCCGCAGCCTGCTCATGCCTGACATCCACCAACCGGACCCCGTATTGGTTAAACCCGTCCAGCAGGTTTTCAATATGCCCGCCCGACAGAGTAAATACCGTATCCACCCCTTCCACTTCCTTCATATATTTTGCCGCAATGTGTCCGCCGAATATTTCAGCCATGGTGTTCTCCTTAAATTTTGGTTAAATTTATATATTCGTCTTTTGTTTTGCTTTCCTGGCAATGGCCCAGGCCTAACGAATGAGCTGGGTGACATCCTGAAACCACTTGGCGTAGAAACTCATCCCCCTGATGCAAAGCCCTCCGTCAGCCGCTGCATTAAATGAGGCATCTGCCTTTGAACTTGTGAGGACTTTAAAGCCGATACCGGCATTCTTGAACACCAGGGCGGCATCGTAGTCGTTGTGGAAGCCGCCACAGGATGACACCTTTCCCCTGTCAAAGGTGAAAAGCCGGGCCCGTTCCCTGTCCCGTGTGGTAATGAGGATGCGTACCTGGGCTTTCCTGACAGCGTGTTTAAACGCTTTATTCAAATGTGAGGCGATTTTAAGTAATTGCGCGAGACCAAAAAGCAACAGGGTAAATTTCATGTTCTCTTTCTCCTTTTTAATCGTATTAGTCAAACCGGACCAGGGTCTTTACGGCACCATGCCCGGCCTTATTCAGGTTCACCTCAATCATTTCCATATACTCTTCAAGCGTGAAGGTGTGGGTTACAAGGGGGGATGTCCGGATCTTTCCCTGGTTCATGAACTCCATTGCCAGGTCAAATACATGGCGGGTTTCCCCCTGGTAAACCACCCGGCCGTATCCGTATACGCCCTTGATTTGCTGGAGTTTGAGCCACAGGGGGGTCAGATCCAGTTTGACGTCGCTGCCGATGCCCACAAGGCTCAGGGTGCCAAAGGGCCCAAGGACCCTAAGGCCCATGTTCAAGGTGGCTGAATTCCCCACGGTATCGTAAATCCGGTCAAACCCTCCCATGAGAACCGGGTGGCCCAGCTGGGGCTGGTGCAAGGTGGCGCCGGTATATTCGGCAGCCGTCCGGTATACTGCCTTGAAAGGAATAATATCCGCCTGCCCCAACTCTTCGGCCAGACCTGCGGCATGGGCCGCAGGTTCGATCAGGGCGATTCCGGCACCGGGACAAAGGGTGCGGACCGCCTGGATCACCAGGTTGCCGATGACCCCGCCGCCGATCACAAGAATTTTGTCAGAAGGTTTAGGGCTATTGTCAAACACGGTCTGAAGGGCCACGGCAAGCGGTTCGGTCATGGCCGCAGCCTCCAGGTCAAGCGCGTCCGGGACCTTGAAAAGCTGGCTTTCATGGGCGGCGATATAAGGCGCAAATCCCCCGGTAATCCCTGAATTAAGCCCTGTGAACATGCCGGGCGGTAAATCGCCTCCGGCAGAATTTTCACAGTTCAGGGAACGGCCTGCGGCGCAGACCGCACATTGTTCAGGCAGATTCCGGACCGTGCATCCAAGACCCGGGTTTACCGTCACCACATCCCCCAATTCGAATTGGGTTACTTCCGGACCTTTTTTAATGATCCTGCCAACCGCCTCATGCCCGATAATGCAGGGAAAAGAGGTAAAGGGCGAGGCCGTGGGGGAGTCATGGAGCATCATGAGATTCAGATCGCTGCCGCAAAACCCGCAGAAAATGGTTTTCAGCTTGACCCATTGCCCTGTGGGAGCTGCGGGTTCGGGAATTTCCACAAGACGGGTGGTTTTAAAAGGGCCCTTAAAGTAAACCTTGTTTCCGAAAATGGGCCGGATGGCTTTGGCCGCAATGAATCTTGAGGGTGTTACATTGAACTGCAATGCTTTCATATCGATCTCCGGATGTTGCTTTTTTAAAATTCTGCCCTGCCATGGCTAAGGCGGATTCAGCCGGGTGCTGTGATCTGTTAATTTTGTTTCTGAATGATTTATATGAACTATAGTTCGTGTTTTGTAAATAGAAAATTTTTATTAAAAATAAATAATTATAATTATAATATGAATAATAGTTCGTATTTTATTGCTATTGGCTTGAAAAAATAATCGCAAACAGGTACATTCACTTCACACTTAAATACAACGCGGAGATTAAATGAGCAGCATACGCACCCCCAGGCAAAAAAGAGGGATTGATACAAAAGAGCGGATCACCAAGGCGGCCATGGCATTGTTTGCGGAAAGAGGCATTCACGGTACTACTTCAAAACAGATCGCCAAAAAGGCGGGCGTTTCCATTGGCAGTTTTTATTCCTATTTTAAAAACAAAGAAAAGCTGCTCATCGAAATGCTTGAAGATTATGTGGAAAATCATTATGACGCGGTCTGGCAGGCCCTGGGAAGCCTTAGGATGGAGACCCTTGGCAGAAATGACTTGCGTACCCTTATTCTGGGGGTGTTCAACGCCTATGAACTGGCACCGGAATTCCACCGCCAGACCCACGCATTAAGGTATACGGATCCTGATATAAAACGCATATATGATCGTGAGAGGGAAAGGGAAGTCCGGCAGATTCAGTTTCTCATAGAGCAGAATGCCGGCCACATGGTCCCGGTAAAGGACAGCAGGGCCGTTGCCATGGTCATCCATAATGCGGTTGAAAATGTGGCCCACACAGCCAAATTTTATGGCACGGATATCAGTGAAACTGCCCTGGCAGACGCCCTGGCTGATATGATTGCAGGGTTGCTTCTGGGCAATACGCTTTCGGCGATAAAATGATTCTTCAGGAAATTCAAACACAAAACGGATTGATCATGCCAGCCACCCCCATAAACAGTATCCGTTTCAATACACGTTGTACCGGTGAAGGGCCGGCCTTTATCTGGGGGCATGGACTCATGGCCAGCATGAAAAGCGAGGATCTTGTTGATCTGTTCGAATGGGACAATTTCCCGGAGACAAACCGGTTGATCCGGTATGATGCCAGGGGGCACGGGGAAACCCAGCCCACGTTTTTTCCTGAAGACTATCACTGGAAACAACTGGCAAAAGACATGCTGGCAGTGGCCGAAAGCTATGGTGAAACCCGCGTCATTGCCGGGGGCCAGTCCATGGGCTGTGCCACGGCGATTTATTCCGCCTGTATTGCACCGAAAAAAATAAAAGGCCTGATTCTGGTCAATCCGCCCACAGCCTGGGAAACCCGGGCAGAACAAGGCAAACTTTACAATAAAATGGCAACCACGGGCCGGCTGCTCGGCGGCGGTATGCTGGCCCGGATGATGCGTAATAAACTGTCCCGCCTGCTTCCCCAATGGCTGATCGATGCCAAAAAGGGCAGGGTTGAAGGCGCACTCGAAGGTCTGAAACCCTTGAAAAGAAAAACCCTTTTTAACCTGTTCAAGGGCGCGGCCCTGACCGATTTGCCTTCCGGCGAAACGATTAAAAAAATCCAGGTACCCTGCCTAATTCTCGGATGGACTGGAGACCCCACACATCCGGTGGAAACAGCAAAAGAGATTCACCGACTGCTTCCTGATTCCGAACTCGTGATTGCCAATGGGTACTCTGATTTTAAGAAATGGCCTGGACTGATACGCGATTTTGTAAAAAACAACGACAAATAAAAAAACAGGACGTGATAGGAGCCACCCGAGCGTTACCGGGGGGCCATGAAATATCAAGACACGAATTTCATGGCTCCCGGAAAACGGTTTACGTCAGTCCTTTGATGTTCTTAGAGCATTTCAGCCATGGCCAGCGCTTTTGATCCCGGACCGACCACTGCCGGGTCTGTCATGACATTGATGCAGGTGGTCACATCTGAAGCAAAGGCCTCTTCCAAGGCCGGAATAATATCGTCTGGGGTTTCAACCAGGATGCCTTTACCGCCCAGTGAGGCCACGGCCTCGTGGTAGGGAGGATTGCCAATCTCCACCGTGCCGGGGATAAAACGGGCGAATTTCATCTGCATGCTGTTTGAGGTCATTCCCCATTTCTGGTTATTGTCGATGACCACGACGATGGGCAGATTTTTTCTAAGAGAGGTTTCAATCTCCATGAAATTAAATCCCATGGAACCATCACCGATATACACAAGTACCCGGCGATCCGGATTGATTAACTTTGCAGACAATCCATAGGGAAGTCCCACCCCCAGACAGCCAAACAGGGAGGAATCAATGATGTTCAAAGGTCCAGTGCAGGTTCTTGCTCCTGAAATCCAGGTCTGGGCATCCCCCCCGTCTGCAACGATGATATCATCGTTTCTGTTCATGAATGCATTCACTTTTTCGGCCAGTAGCCCAGGGTATATAAACCCGGAGGGTTCAACGACCTCCTCCCTGGCGGCAGCTTTCATCTCGCTGTCCGTCCGTGACAAGGTTTCCACCCAGTCCCGGAATTTATTGCCCGGATTTCCTTTGGTTTCGGATAAAATATCAAGACATTCGCTCAACAGGGCTTTTATATCCCCAAAGACAGGTAGGTCAATTGTTTTGTTGCGGCCGATCTCCTCAGGTTCAATATCCACCTGGATAATTTTTGCGTCCGGCTTGTAAAAAGCGCCAAAGACATTGTAAAGACAAAGCCGGTTACCCAGGAGAATCACCAGGTCAGACTCTGTTGTGGCCATTCCTGCGCATCCCGGAAGGGTGGGCACGGAAGCGCCAAAACAAAGGGGATGGGTGTCCGGGATTATTCCTCTCCCCATTTTTATGGTAAACACAGGGATCCCGGTCTTTTCAACAAAGCTGCGCAGTTCAGGGCCGGCATCCGAATAATGAATTCCGCTGCCGGCAAAGATAACCGGCTGTTTGGCCTCCCTGATCATTTCCATCATTCTGCGGGCATCGTTTTTGTCCACGGGCCTGGAGGATACTTTGGTAGAGATATGATTCACCTTTGACGGGTCAACATCGCCGTCCAGGACATCAATGGGAAGTTCAAGAAACACAGGGCCGGGCCTGCCCTGGCCCGCAAAACGAAACGCCATGTCAATATATTCGGGAATCCGTTCCGGTTTTCGGCAGACAAAGGATTTTTTCACAATGGATTCTATGATAGGCCTCTGGCGCATATCCTGCAGCCCGAGCCTGTCCGGTGATTTAGGGCCGTGGGCCCCAGCAATAAGGACCATGGGGGCATTTGTCATCTGGGCGTTCACCATGGGGGATATGGTGTTGGTGAATCCGGGGCCGAAGGTGACAAGAACAACCCCCGGCTTTCCCGTCATCCGGCCGTAGGCTTCCGCCATGAAGGCCGCCGCCTGTTCATGCCGGGCAGTAATGATCTCTATTGGCGTCTTCTCAACCGCATATTGAACCGGGCTGATACTTTCGCCGGGAACGCCGAAGATATACTCAACCCCGGCGTTTAAAAATGCATCACTGATCAACCCCCATCCTTTTAATTTCTCATGTTGTTCGTTCATCTGACTTCGGCTCCTGTTCTATTAAGCGTTACGGTTATATGAGCTTTTCTTGTTTAAGCCATAGATGACAGTCCGTCACCATTTCCAAAATCGTTGTTGTGCTGAATCCTAAGGCACGTCTGGCTTTGGTATCGTCACAGGTGAGGTGGCCCACCAGGCGCAGGTATTTGGGATAGGTCATCAACGGTTCTTGCCGGGTGATGAATGATGCGGCCAGGGAGGTGTATAAAATCAGTTTCAATCTGGTTTTTGAGATCTCCTTTAACGGCAGTCCTGCACCGGTGACCTTGAGAATATCCGAAATAACATCCCTGAAACTTGCCCGGGTGCCCCCAAGGAGGTAGTTTTCCCCCTTTTCCCCGTTTTCAACAGCGGATATATGGGCCCGGGCAATATCTTTGGCATGTGAAAAGGTGCCGACCCCTGGCGGATAGCCAGGCAGTTTGCCGGAACAGACATTTTTTATCAATTGTGACCAGTTGCCCGGGTCATAGGGACCGATAATATTACAGGGGTTTAAGATGACGGCAAAAAGCCCTTCTTGAACCGCCTTTTGCACCTCCTGTTCTGCCAGGTATTTGGTCCGGTTGTAACTCATCCCGCAGCCCAGGGCATTTGACGGTGTCTTTTCGGTCAGCTTGTGGTTATGGTACCCGTATGCAGAGCTTGAAGAGGTATGAATGAAGCGGACGGCTTTTTTATTAATGGCTTCCCTGCACATGTTTGTCGTGCCGACAACGTTGATATTGAATTGTCTTTCATCATTTTTTTTCCACATGCTGATATCGCCTGCCAGATGGAAAATCGCATCCGGTTGATCCGGTATTGCCCTTTTCAAGGATGCTGGATCCAGGATATCCCCCTCAACCTTATCAACGTCGAAGCGGTCAAGGAATTTTGTATTCTCCCCGGGCAGATGAAGGGCCGTGATATGCCAGTTTTCAGCTTTAAGCTGCTGGATAAGATTCAGCCCTAAGAATCCGGTGCCACCGGTAATAAATCCCGTTTTCATCATTTCCCCCTTCATGCAGACATACGCAAGGATACAAGTATAAGTGATGCCTATTCAGCAGCGATCTGTAATGAAAAAAGGTTAAAGGAATGTTTGGTGGCGGTAATTAACCCCAAAACAAGCGCATTTATAAAAATAATGGGCTCATCCCCGCCTAGTTAGAAATCCATATTGAGTAATTTTTTTCTGGAGGCCAGACCCTTTCAGAAAATCGCACCTCACCCTGAAAACATCGG
>CAJWHT010000023.1 GCA_913041495.1 uncultured Desulfobacteraceae bacterium
GCATTCCCGTATCCGCAGTCCGGCTTTCCGCTGTTCTTGAAAACCGAAGCGTCACACTTGGCCCGTCGCAGATTCACCTGGAAACCGGGGTCGTTTCTCTTGATGGAACGATAGATTTTAAGGATATGTTTCCAGACGGCTTTACAGGCCCGGCCAAAGGGCCGGAAACCATAAAATACGACCTGGGTGCCCGCCAGGACACCCTGACCCTTTCCAGTCTCGGGCTGTCGGCAGATACGCTGGCGGGCAACCTTATTGTCAACGCCCGGCTCACCGGCAAAGGGGTTATCCCGGGAGATATCTCTGCCCGGATGACAACGGATATGAAGGCAACGAAACTGACGTCTCCCTACCTGGACGCCCCCCAGGATATCAGCCTCCGGACCCGGACGGAGATCACAGGCGACCACCTGCGCCTCACCGAACTCACACTGAATGGCCCTGGGGTCTCAGGATCGGGAGAGGGGCGTCTGGACATGCCCGGGTTCAAGCCCGAAAGTATCACCGCATCGGGCCGCTTGCGGTTCGACATCCCGGATTTGTCAGTACCGGCATCCGTCTTCGGCCAAGCGGCCGAAGGGAGTGCCCGGGCCGTATTAACAGCCCATGGGCCCCTGCTGTCCCCTGAGTTCTCACTGGACCTTGAAACGGAAGAGATACAGGTCCGCGGCATCCGGTGGGATGCTCTGGCCGCCGGGATGCGCCTGAAAGACAGGGTCGTCCATATCAACCGGATGATTGCGGAACAACACAAAGGCAGCCTCCGTGCAGAAGGCACGATCAGCGCCGCCCCCCCCTATGACCTGGATCTTACCGCCACCCTGGCAAACCTGGATCTGGCCCATCTGCTGCCGGGTATGGACATCCATGGCGAATTGTCAGGAAATGTATCGGCATCCGGCAATGCGGGCCAACCGATCCTCGCATCAGAGCTTTCCGTCGGTGGGGCCGGGATTCAGGACATTTCCCTGGGAGACCTCGCCACCGCCATCCGTTTTTCAGAAGATGTCCTCACCCTTACCCGTGCGGAACTGCGGCAGGGTAACAACCGAGTATCCGCCATAGGATCGCTCAGGGTGACGGACCAACTCATGGATATCCGGATAACGGCTCCGGCAATAGATCTTACGTCCCTTGGTTTTGCGACGGCCGCAGGCATTTCAGAGGGCAGTCTTTCCGTTGATCTGGCAGCAGAAGGGCCAGTGGCCGCACCGGCGATCAAGGGGAAAATTTCCGCCGCAGATACCCGCCTGTCGGGGGCGCCGGAACTGGCCGGTAACGTTGAGGCCGATTTCCGGATCAGCGGTCCCATCACAGACCCGTCACAACTCAATGCTGAAGTCAGGGTCAGCCGTGGTTCCCTGCACCACCAGGGCCAGCCGCTGATCCGAATCAGCGACGCCCGGGCCTCCCTGGCTGAAGGCCGGATCAACATCCCCAGTGTTCCGGTGCATGTGCTCAAACAGGGCACACTGACCCTGTCCGCCCGGGGCGGCCTGGACGGCCGCTTGACGGCAGATGCGTCGGGCCAACTTCCCATTGCATTGGTAACATCCTTTGCCGAAGGCGTTTCAAGGGCAGATGGGGATGTTAACGTATCCCTGACGGCCCGGGGAAATATCCGTGCCCCGGAACTTGCGGGCACCCTGGACTTTGCCGGAATGACACTGGGACTGGATATTCTTGAAGAGCCAATTCAGGACATCACCGGCCGCATCCGCCTATCCCCGGAAACCGTCCATATCGATCCCATAACAGGCCGGCTGGCCGAGGGCCGGTTTCAATTAGCCGGACAGGTCTCTCTGACTGAAGGCGCGGTTCAAGACGTGGCAATTACCCTGGATGCCCGCCAGTTGCCGATAGACATCCCCCAGACCCTGTCCCTTGTCCTCAACAGCCGCGTGACCCTCACCGGTACGCCCGGACGGGCGGATCTTTCGGGACAGGTGGAGATCCTGGAAGGCAGGTATTACAAAGACGTAGACCTCAACCTGGTGGACCTTGCCACCCGGAAAACACGGAAAATCCAGCCGGACGTCCGGGGCCAGGGACCTGACTTTTTAAAATGCATTTCCCTGAACATCAACGTCAAACGCCGGGAACCGCTGCTTGTGGACAACAACCTGGCGTATCTGAGTATCAGCCCGGACCTGACCCTCAGGGGGACCGCCCGGTCACCGGCACTGGCCGGGCGTGCCGTTGTGGACGAGGGCACCATCACTTTTCAGCGGGCCGTTTTCCAGGTGACCCGCGGTACCGTTGATTTTGTAAATCCGTATAAAATTGCGCCTGAAATTGACGTGACGGCGGAGACAACCATCCGTTCCTGGACCATCACCCTTACGGTATCGGGGACACCGGATGACCTGCATCTTGCCTTTTCATCGGACCCCTCGGAATCAGATGCCGACATTCTTTCCCTCATCGCATTGGGAAAGACCACCCGGGAAGTGGGAAGGGGGGAAGGCACAGGACAGCTCGTTTCCGCGGGAAAAGCTGCAAAAATGGTGACCGGGCCGCTGGGGGAGAAACTCCAGGAAGCCACTGGCCTGGATGAGGTGGATATCAGCATGGATGACACCGACGGGGCCGCTGGGGTGCATGTCTCCCTTGGGGCGGATCTCTCACGCCAGCTGAGCATTGCCTACGGCGTGGATATCCGGGACGGGGAAACCGTCCAGAAGGTAACCACCTATTATAAACTACTGGAACATCTGCTGATGAGCGGTTACCAGGACACCGGCGGCAGATTCGGCGGAGAACTGAAATACCGGATGGAGTTTCGCTGATATGAAAAAGCCCTTATTCCTCCTTCTGGCTCTCGGGTGGCTATTCTTTGCCGCACTGCCACAGCCGTGGGCCGCAGAAACGATCTCAGAAATCCGCATATCCATTCTTTCGGCTCGGGGCAAGGCGGACATGTGGGACACGGTTGCCCGGAACCTGATTCCGGTCAAGCAAGGAGACCCCTATAACCTGGAAAGCATTGCATCCGCCATCACGGCCCTGAGGGACTCCCGTCTGTTTGAATCCATCCACGTCCCTGATCCCATAAAAAATGAGGACGGCGTTGTCCTGGCCTTTGAACTGACGCCCTTTGGCCGGATAAAGGATATCCGAATAAAAAATGCCTTCCCGCTGTTCCAGCGCGAGGTGCTCAACGTCATGAACATCAATGTCGGGGATGCCTATCAGGCGCAACAGGTTGACGCACAGGCCGAACGGGTTCAAAAGCTCTTCCGCCGCCAGGGATTTACCAACGCCGCGGTCAGGATCTCATCCCGGCAAGACCCCGGGGACGGTCTCTATACCGTTCATGTGGATATCGAAAAAGGCCCCTATCAGCAAATCAGGCAGATCCGCTTCAACGGTAACACCCATATATCCGATGCCAGGCTCAGGCTGTGTGCCAAATCCTGGAGAACAACCCTTCTGCCGGGTGCGGCAAGCCGCTTTGTCACCAAAAAACTGAAGGAAGACGTAAAAGCGATGACCGCTCTTTACCGGAAAAAGGGGTTTGCCGATGTACGGATCACGTCAAAAGCGTTGCCCTATGAAGACGGCAATCTCGTGGATCTGGTGTATACCATCCATGAAGGGCCGCGGTACAAAGTGGTGTTCCGTGGCAACACCGCCCTGTCGGACCAGGCCCTGGGCAAGGCACTCACCCTGGAAAAAGACGGAAACCAGAATAACTTCGCCCTGAAACGAAGCCTTCGGAATATAAAAAAACGCTATACTGAGGAGGGGTATCCGGATGCCCGGATCACAGAATCATCCGATGATGACGGTGCTAACGGCGACCGCCTTGTCACCATAAAAATTAAAGAAGGCCCAAAATACAGGGTGGCTGCCCTCCATATTTCCGGCAACCGGACCCTGCAGGAAAAAAAGATCCGGGAAAACATTCTCACCACCGGCAACGGCGGCATTTTCAATGAGGACATACTGGCCGACGACCTGAAAGCTGTGACCCGGCTTTATCATAAGGAAGGGTTTCCCAACGTCCGGGTGGACAGGCAGCTTGGCTTCAGTACCGCCGAAGACGGGGCCGTCAAACAGGCGGAAATTACGATACGCATCCAAGAGGGAGAAAGGGTACGGGTGTCAGGCATAGATATCAACGGACTTGCGGCCCTGAACCGGGAAACCGTTTTAGCCGGCCTCTCCCTGACACCGGGGGCCTGGTTTGACAGGACCCGGCTTGAAACGGACGCAGCCACCTTGGAACAGACCATCGCAGAGGCCGGATATCCCCATGCGGATGTGAGGTCGGACACGGTCTTATCCCCGGACAAGGCAGGGGTCCGGATCACCTACCACGTCACCCAGGGTCCTGAAGTCCGGGTGGGGCGAATTTTTTATGCCGGCAATCTGAGACTGCGAAAATCCGTCCTGGCAGATGAGATGGAAATTGCCGAAGGAGAACCGTTTTCCCTGTCAAAACTGGTTGCCAGCCGCAGAAATATCCAGGGGCTGAACGCCGTGGATACGGCCCGGGTCAGAAGCATCGGCCTCAAGTCCGGAGAGGCGGAAGTGGACCTCATTGTGGAAATTTCCGAAAAAAAGCCCTATTTTGTGGAAGCCGGCACCGGATATGATACCGAACGCCACTTCCATGTGAATGCCGGCATCGGTGACAGAAACCTTTTGGGACAAAACCTGAACACCGACTTTCGGGCGGAGTTGAGCCAGATCGGCTACAAGGCCGACCTGTCCCTCACCGAACCCCGGTTTCTCTCCACCCGGTTCATTTCCAATACCCGTATGTTTACCGAAGAGCGGGAGGAGTTCAACAAAGATTTCGGCATCGAGACTTATGGCCTGTCCCAGGACTTTCTGCGGTCCTTCCGTGACAACACACTGAGGGTGAACTTCGGTCTTTCCTATGAGTTCCGCGACCAGTATCTCACCGAAGAAAGGGACCTCACCGATGATGAGGCCTCTGATTACGGTATCCGGCACATCGGTATGATCAGCACCGGCCTGATCTGCAAGACGACGGACTCCTATGTCCGCCCGAGAAAGGGGGTCTGGTCATCTGCCAACCTGGATATTTCCAAAGGGATTGACGATACCCTTGATGACTTCATCAAGATCCGCCTGGAAGCCCGGTATTACTATCCGGCCACGGAAAAACTGACCCTTGCGGTCCGGGCCCAATCCGGGTATCTCCAGCCTTACGGCACCAATACCCGCATCCCTGAGGACCAGCTTTTTTTCCTTGGCGGCACCTCCACGGTGCGCGGCTTTGACGAAAATATGCTCAGGTTCGACGATGAAGACAATGCCGTGGGGGGCAGAGCCATGACGCTGGCCTCCCTGGAAGCCCGGTACGATATAGGCAAACGCCTTGAGGCAGCCCTGTTTTACGATACCGGTGCCGTCCGTAAGTCCCAGGGCCGGAGCGGATCGGATGCCCTCCGGTCCAGTGTGGGAACCGGATTAAGATACCAGACCCCGGTGGGCCCCATCGGCATCCTCTACGGATGGAAGCTGGATCCCGAACCCGGTGAAAGCCGGGGCAGTTTCCATTTCTCCATGGGGTATACCTTCTGACCCGGCCGGGCCATTACGCCCCACCCCGTCCCAGGCGCCCCCATTAATCCGGGTCATTTTGACCCACCCCGCAACGCCCTCAACGCCCCTGAAGCTCGGCCAAAAACCCGCAGATCCTTGCCCCGCAAAGTCCTGATAAATAATCAATTTCTGTGGCACACTTTGTGTAAACAAAGAAAATTCAAGTTTAAAAATGATGAAAAACCAATGTTTTACAGATAGCCGTGGTTTTTTATGGTTTCGGCGGAGTCACCGGGGCCTTGCGAGATTAACTTAATTTAAAGGAGCGTGTCATGGAATTTTTAACTGCATTTGAAACATTAATCGGTAAAGTCGGTGCGTTTGCATGGGGTCCCCCCATGCTGATCCTTCTGGTGGGTACCGGGTTCTGGCTGACCTTTGCCCTGAGAGGCATCCAGTTCACCCAGCTTTTCCACTCCCTCTACCTGGCCCTGGTCAAACGGAAGGAAGACACGGACGAACCCGGTGATATCACACATTTCCAGGCATTGATGACGGCACTCTCCGCAACGGTGGGCACGGGTAACATCGCCGGTGTGGCCACGGCCATTGCCGCAGGCGGCCCGGGCGCCCTTTTCTGGATGTGGATCACCGGCCTTGTGGGCATGGCCACCAAATATGCCGAAGCCGTACTGGCCGTTAAATACAGGGTCACCGATGAAAACGGCGAAATGAGCGGCGGCCCCATGTACTATATCTCCAAGGGCCTCAACATGCCCTGGCTGGGTACTGTGTTTGCCGTATTTGCAGCCATTGCCGCCTTCGGCATCGGTAACATGGTTCAGTCCAACTCCGTGGCGGATGCCGTGGAAGCCACCTTCAACGTCCCCACCTTTGCCACCGGTTTATTGCTCATGGCATTCACCGGCTTCGTGGTTCTCGGCGGCATTAAGAAGATCGGCAAGGTCACCGGCGTTCTCGTTCCCATCATGATCGTCTTTTACATGGCCGGCGCACTGATCATCATCCTCATGAACATCAGCGGCGTCCCCGGGGCGCTTGCCTTCATCGTTGAGCAGGCCTTCACCCCCACTGCCGCCACCGGCGGTTTTGCCGGCGCCGGCGTGATGATGGCCATCCGGATGGGTGTTGCCAGGGGTGTTTTCTCCAACGAATCCGGCCTGGGCTCCGCCCCCATCGCCGCCGCCGCCGCCCAGACCAAAAGCCCGGTTTCCCAGGCCCTGGTATCCATGACCCAGACCTTTATCGACACCATCGTGGTCTGCACCATGACCGGCCTGGTCCTCATCCTCACCGGCGCCTGGAGCTCCGGCCATACCGGCGCGGAACTTACCACCGTCGCCTTCCAAGCCGGCATCCCCGGCGGTGCCTACATCGTCACCATCGGCCTGATCCTCTTTGCCTACTCCACCATCCTGGGCTGGTGCTACTACGGTGAAAAATCCATCGAATATCTTTTCGGCAGAGTCGCCGTCATGCCCTACCGCATCGTTTTCGTTATCTTCGTAGGCGTGGGTGCCGTGGCCAAGCTGGGTCTGGTCTGGAACCTGTCAGATACCTTCAACGGCCTGATGGCCATTCCCAACCTCATCGGCCTGCTGCTCCTGACCCCCGTGATCGTCAAGGAGACCAACGCCTATTTCAAAAATAAGATGACCAAGATGGAATAAGTCCATCTACAGTCGCTGAATGATCAAAGGCCCCCGGTCCCATAGCGAGAACGGGGGCCTTTTTTGGTTACGGTACCGCCGTATATGTCGGTGGGATAATCAATGCGAAACACCATCAGAGTTTTTTTATCAGGAGGCGGTATTGACCGAAGGGATGGGCGGACAAATCGATATTAAATGTTGTGTGCTCCGCATCCAGGGATATCCATCCCTGGCCGCTGCCCAGCCGGGTCAATATGACACCCTCCCCGGAAACTGTGAATCCCGGGCGGCCGGAGATGGGAAAAAACTTGATAAGAAAGGTATCTCCGGCGGCACCAGTCAGCCGGAGGGTGGTGATATGCTCTCCGCCGACGATCCCATTGATCCGGCAAAGCTGCGGCGGGCCTGAAAAATCGAGGCATAAAAGGCTGCGGCTGGTGTCATTACGGCGACACCGCACCTGCGTCATACGATCCGTTTGAATAAGATCAGATGCGGATGCTGCCGGCCCAACGGGTATACATATCAGCCAAAGGGCCAGCCAGACCTTCACTTTCAATAGAGACATTGTAAAAAAACGCCCGGGCAAAAATCAGGGTATCGCCTTGCCGTGGGGGTCCTGTGAGGGCCGCCCCAGCTTTTCATCCAGGTATTCCACGGTATCCCCCTTATCCAAATGCTCAAGTTTATGGGCCGTGGAGTGTACATCCCCGTCCGGGGTGCCGATGCTCTCCAGGTATGTTTCCCAGAGGCGATGGGCCCTCAGAACTTTTCGCGCCTCGTTTTCCCCTTTTTCCGTCAGGGTGAAGCCTTTGGCAGCCTCGGACAGCAAACCGTCCTGGACCATTCGGGTCACCACCTTATTCAGGCTCTTTGCAGAGTCTACGTAGCGGCGGATGGCGTCTTCAGGGGCGGGGCCTTCATACCGGAGCACCGTGGTCAGCACATCTTCCACCGTCTGCTGGGGAACCAAAGAGCGCATGCGCAGCCAGCGGGACAGCAGGCCGTATTTGGGGGCAACGGTCAGCACCACCAGGAACTGCAGGGTGCAGAACAGCATAATGGCCCCGCCGCCGGCCGAATCCAGCCAGACACAGAGGTAAAGCCCTCCCACCACTGAGGTCACACCGAAAAGGGCTGCCAGCGCCATCATCTTGTCCAGGCGGTCGCTGAGCAGATAGGCCGTGGCTGCAGGGGTGATGAGCAGCCCCACCACGAGGATCACCCCCACCATGCTGACGGCGGAGACCACCACCAGGGAAACGCAGGTGGTGAGCAGATAGTCCAGAAGCACAACGGGCAATCCGATGGACGCAGCCATCACCGGGTCAAATGTGGCCAGCTGGAAATGCCGGAAAAAAAAGATCAGTATGGTCAGAACGATGGCCGCCACAAAGACGGAGACCCAGAGGTCGGTATCCGCCACCCCCAGAATATCCCCCATGATGAAATGCATCAGGTCGATATGGATATAGTGCCGGAAAATGGAAACCGCCACCACGCCCAGGGCGAAAACCCCGGTGTACATGATACCGATGGCCGTATCTTCCTTTACCCTGGAAATCCGGGAGACGAAAGATATCAGGGCCACGGTGGTTATAGCGGCCAGAAGTGATCCCAGCAGCATCCCCGGGGCATGGGCCTCCAGCCCGAAAAAGAGTTTCATCACCAGGTAGCCGCCGGCCACGCCTGCGATCATGGCATGGGACAGGGCGTCTCCCAGAAACGCCATGCGCCTCAGCACCACCAGGCAGCCCACCACACCGGCCACCACGGCCACCACGGAGCCCCCGATCAGGGCCTTTTGAAAATAGGTTTCCGTCAGAGGGGTTAAAAACAGTTCAACCATCGGCATTCTCCTTTTCCAGCACATCCCTGAAAATCCGCAGGCGTCCTTCGTACACCTGACTGAGCAGGTCTTCCTGGAGCACCGCGGCAGGCACACCATAGGCGTACAGCCGCTGCTTGATCAGCAGGAGTTTATCAAAGTATTCCGCAGCCGTGGACAGGTCATGGTGAACCACCACCAGGGTCTTGCCCGCCTTCTTCGCCCGTTCCAGCACCTCAAGAATGGCACGCTCCGTGGCGGCGTCCACACCGGCAAAAGGCTCGTCCAGCAGGAGGATATCACTGCCCTGAGCTAAGGCCCTGGCCATAAAGACCCGCTGCTGCTGCCCGCCGGAAAGCTCACCGATCTGGCGGTGGGCAAAATCGGCCATCCGTACCATGTCCAGTGCTCCCATGGCCGCGTCCCAAGCCTCTTTTCCCGGCGTGGCATACCAGGGGATCTGCTGGTACCGGCCCATCAGGGCCACCTCGCGGACAGTGATGGGAAAATCCCAGTCCACGGCGCCGCGCTGGGGTACGTAAGCCACCCGGCCCTTGGCTTTCTGGGCCGGGATGCCGTCGATGCGCACGGTGCCCAGATCCGGTTTCACAAATCCCAGAACCGCCTTGATAAATGTGGATTTACCCGCCCCGTTGGGTCCGATGATACCCACCAGTTGGTCGGTTTCAATATTCACGCTGACATCCAGCAGGGCCGGGCGGGCGTTATAACTGACGGTCAGATGTTCCACCTCTACGGCAAAGGGGTGATCATTGCCCATGGTCGTCTTCCTTATGGTCTGTGAGTTCAAAACTGACGGTGCCGGAAACCAGGGCCCCGCGGCCGCCCCAGACGGTGCGGTCAACAATGACAAATCCCCGGTCCGTCACCCTCACCCTCAGGGCGTGGTCCATATGGCTCTCGGATGCGGGGGGGCTGGCTTTGACAAAAATCTCGTTCATCCCGGCATGCAACCCGGTAAGGCCGTCAATACGCAGTTGCTGCCCCCGGGCAAACCTCTCCTGGGAAAAGGGAACGGCGTCCCCGTTCAAGGCCAGGGTCACAGCGGCATCATCCGCCCCCGTATCCAGGGCAAAGGGGTCCTTTTCCATGGAAAATGTAGGGGTGACTTCCAGCACGAATTCCCCCGCCACCGTTTCCACTGTCCGTGGCTGGGAAGGCCCCTCCGGCAGGCCCCGGTCCCGCTGCCAGGTATACATCCACATCCCGCCCACCATAATGATCCAAATTAAGAGACTCAGTAAAAAACGCATCCAATACCGCCTTATTTTAACGCGTTGACGATGAGCAGGGTGTTTTCCCGCATCATGCCGATATAGGTTTCACCGGCAGATCCTTCCGGTCCCATGGAATCGGAGTAGAGTTCCCCTCCGATCTTCACGCCGGTTTCCTTGGCGATTTCCCGGATCTGCTTGGGATTGATAGTGGTTTCTACAAAGATGGCAGGGGCACCCGACGCCTTGATGGATGCCACCACCTTCCGGCGGCGTTCCGGGGTAATACCCGCCCCGACTTCAGCCCCTGTGGACCAGCCCACCGGTGCAATGGACAAAAAATCGTTGTTTTCGTTGAACTTGTATTCCCGGCAGAAATAGTTGAAGGCGTCGTGGGTGGTAACCAGGATTCGCCGGTGGGTGGGGATCTGGTTGAGCTGTTCCCGGATCCAGGCATCCAGTACCCGGAGCTGCTGGAGAAAGAGCTTGGCCCTGGCCTGATACAGCCATTTGTTGTCCGGGTCCAACCTGACGATTCCCTTAACGATGTTGTTCACATAAACGGCGGCATTGGCCGGAGAAAACCAGGCATGGGGATCGGTGATGGCCTGTCCCTCATTTTCAATTTCAAGGGGCCGGATGCCGTCGGTAACCGTCACCAACGGCTTTTTGGCATCTTTGGCCAAGGTGGCCATCCAGCTTTTACCTTCCAGATGCAGACCGTTTTCAAAGCAGAGATCGGCCCCCAGAACGATCTGCACGTCGTTGGGGGTCACATTGTAGGTGTGGGGGTCGGCTCCCGGTGCCAAAATGCTTTTAACGATGACCTGATCTCCTGCAATCTGCCGGGCAAAGTCTGCGATCTGGGTGGTGGAGGCCACGATGACCGACGTTTTACCGGATGATGCCCCGGCCGGAAGACTGATGCAAAGAGAAAGGACAAGCAACACCAGGATCTGGCCCGGCACATTCTTGAAAGGGTTTCGCATAGTGTTTCTCCTTTATTATTGAGATATGAGAAAACTAGTAATTCTGTATTCGTAAGTTTCAAGAAAAAATAATGGTATAACCGATGATCACTTTTTCGTTTCACCTCAGCAGCAGGCCAGGAGGTCCTCGATATCCGGGTGTTCCCCGGCGCTGCGTTCCGCAAAATAGTACAGCAGCTTTTCCTCGGGGGAGATCACCGCAGCCCCGCCGAGCTGAAGGGTATTTCCCTGAACCGCCCCCTGCCTATGCCCGGATTTCAGTGCAACAAGCCCCCGGAAAAGGACTCCGGGACGCAGTAGCCCTGAAATGCCGTTGGAAAACCCCAGAAGATCGTAGGCCTTTCGGCCGGGATCGGTAAAAAGAAGGCCTTTGTAACCGGTTGCCGCTCTAAAGGAGTCAAAATGTCTGGGGGAGCCGCTGCCGATCACCACCAGATTCAGGCCCCGCGCCTCAAAGGCATTCTGGTGTTGTGCCAGGTCAGCCACCTGCTGACGGCAGAACAGTCAGCCGAAGTGGCGGACAAACACCAGCACGGCGGTCCTGTCCAGCCACAAGCTGCCAAGGGGAACATCGCCGCCGTTTTCATCCACCACCATGGTCCCGCCCAGTTCATCTATCGGTACATCCTTCATATCGGTCTCCCGTTCCTTAATTTGCCTTTCCGGCACCCTGATCCGTTTGAAATATTTCTTGTGTCCGGCATGGTATCCCAGAGTGATGATGAAAATAAGTTATCATACCGGAAATCCCGGTTTAATCAAGGCAACGAAGGGATGAAAAAAATCTTTAGATCCTGATTTCATAAAATTTCGTATCAACGGACATAACGGGAAACGTCCCCGGCAGCGCTGTCTTATCAATTTCCAAAAACCCGTTTTTTTCGTAAAACCTGTGGGCCGCGAGAAATTTCGATGTCGTCCCCAGAAAGATCCGCCCAAGGTCTTTTTCCCCGGCCCATGATAAAAGGGTCCGTAACAGGAGACCGGATGTCCCGGTGCCATTGCCCCTGAATCCTTTATCAACAAACATCTTCCGCAGGGCAGCCTTGCCGCCGCCGATGTCCAGCAGCGCCACGGTGCCGACGATGCGGCCGCCACTTTCCGCCACCCAAAAATTCCCCCGGTTTGCCTGGTAGAATCCCGGAATATCCATCAAATCGGGCTGATCCGCCGCTGTGATGGGAATATTGAACTCCTCGGTTTGAATCCCCACGATCAAAGGGATCAACTCAACTTCATCCCCCGGTGCGAACGGTCGGATCTTTATGTCAGGCCTCATCAATTATCTCTCCTTCATGTCCCATATGCAGTCACCCGGTTCCGCCCAAGATCTTTGGCCCCGATATTTCTGGATAGTGTAATACAGGATCACAGGATCTCAAAAGAAGAATTTCAAACCAAGCTTGTTTTACCGGGATACCTGGTGTAATTTGCAGCTTCCGAATTGAACACGGCGGATGTGAGGGTTGAAAGGAAATCCATGGACTGGGAATTATTGTTTGCAGCGGTTGCCGTTGCCGGCGCCAGCGTCATACGGGGCTACACCGGCTTCGGATTCGCCATGGTCTGCGCCCTCTGCCTGGCCCTGGTTTTTCCACCGGCCACAGTCACCCCCGTCATTCTCTGCCTGGATATCCTCGGCAGTCTCTGGCTTTTCTTAAAGGCGTACCACCTGGTGGACTGGCGGGGATTGTCCGGAATCATTCTGGGGGCGGCAGTGACCCTGCCGCTGGGAACCATGGCCCTGGTCCATGTGCCGGTGACCCCTGTCCGGATATTTATCTCGCTCATTATCCTTAGTGCCGCCATCGCCCTGCTTGGCCAGAAGACGATGCGGTCGAACACAGGCCCCTGGGCCACCGCCGCCGTGGGCATGGGCGCCGGTTTTTTATCCGGCCTGGCCGCATTGGGCGGTCCCCCCGTCATCCTGTTCTACTATTCTTCCGACCGCCCGGTAGACGTATCCAGGGCCTCCATGATCGCCTTTTTCCTGGTGGTGGATATCCTGGCAATCTCCGCCTGCGTTGCCGGGGGGCTGGTGTCCGAAAGGGTCATCCAATTGTCACTGTGGATGGCGGTCCCCCTGATCCTGGGCATCTGGCTGGGCAATGCCCTGTTTCAAAAGTTTCGGAATGAAGCGGCCTTCCGGCGGCAGGTCATTTGGCTGCTGATCGGACTCTCCGTGGTGTCCCTGGGCAAATCCATTATTTGGGGTTAGCTTTTCTTGAGCCGCGGGCAGTAAATATGATATGGATAACAATTCATCTGACCAATAGTGGAAGACATCATGTCTGAGTATAAACAGGTATTCAATTTAGGCACCTATCTTAAATTTGCGCTGGCAGAATTCACGCAGATAAAAATATATATCCTGGCCTCGGTGATCGGTTTCATCATCTGTTTCTTCACCGATCATTACAGTACCGTTCCCTTCATTGTTCCCCTGATTGTCCAGGTGCTTTCCAGGTCCGGTGTCAAATACCGGCAGCGTCATCTCAGCGCCCTGGTGGAACTGCCGGCCCAAACCGAGGCACCGGTATTCATCATGAACCGGAACGGGGAGATTCTTTTGTCCGTAGGAAAAACCCAGGATCTTTTCACGGAATACCGGATTACCCGGATTCAACAGTTGATCGGGCCGGGCCTGCTGGCACCGGTGATAGAGATGGCTGAAAACGGTAAAAGCGGCGATACCCACGCCCCAAGTGTTGAAGCCTTTTCAGATATCACTTTAAAATGGTACGATATCAAGGCCAAAGCCATGGCCTCCAAAGAAAGCACAGGGAAGATACTGGTCTGGTTCCAGGACATCACCCTGAGGAAAATCTTTGACTTCAGACTCCAGGACCTTGTCCGCTACTCCGGCACCCTGCTTTATACCCTGGAAAATATCGTGGATTCCGGAGATGCATTTCAAACCCTGTCGGCCTTCCTGCTCAAGGATTACGACGCCGTATTCATCACCCGGACAGACGAAGATAAAAATCTGGTGGGGTCCGTGTTCAAAACCACGGATGACCGGGTGGAAACATCCGGTGTTATCATGATTCCCAAAGAATCATTGGCCCCCATCAACATGTCCCGCAAGAAAGCGGAAATTATCTCGGACGACATTGAGGGATACGACTCCCAGGAGGCGTTTCTGCAGAAAAATCCCCTGGACCCCCGTGTGCTGGATTTTATCGGGACCCCCATCCGCAACTTCATCACCTACAACGAGGCCGACCTGTCCATCATCGCCTTTAACTTTAAATCCAAGATCACCGCCTATGAAAAACGGTTCTTTGAATTCCTGGTGAACAATTACCGGACCATGGTGATGCTGGTGGATCTTGAAAAGAAACGAAAAGACCGGCCGGCCCGTCACATGGGTCAAGATACTTGACCTTTTTTCCGGATAATGCAACAACTTCCCCATTAATTACCGGGATGGAAGCCCGTGGTCCGGGCGAATATAAAGATGCAAGCGCTGAATCTAAAGTCAATGAACGAACCGACTGAAATGATCACCTGCCCCACCTGCGGCACAAGGATAGCAATATCTGAACCGCCGCCCGCCCCTCTGCCCGATATCGCGGACAGCCCCCATGACCACCCACTGGAATGGCTGGCCGGCCCGGACCGGGACATGACCTGGTACGAAGCGTGCCAGTGGATTGCATCGCTTCAGGACCAGGATCAAAATCACATTGAAAATCAGGGACAGAACCGGAGCTGGCGGATGCCCACGGATCACGAACTTGTAAAAATTTTGCCACGGATTAACCGGGATCTTTCCACCTCGGGCTGGTGGATCTGGTCAGCGGATCAGGACGGCCCCCTGTCGGCAAGAGGTCTGGATGTCAGACGGGGCGAAGTCTGCACCGGCGGACGGGAGCTGGGCAGCGGGGCAAGGGTTTATGCCGTCCGCTCAACCCCACCCGATCACAACACCCGTAAAGGAGAATAATGTCAGCACCCCTAAACAAAAAGGAAGCCAAACGCATCGCCACCCGGAAACGTATTCTGGATACGGCAATCTATCTCTTTGCCCGTCTGGGATACCACAAGACCACGATCCAGGATATTGCCTACCACATCGGCATGACCACCGGGGCGGTGTTTCACCACTACAGCTCAAAAACGGACATCCTTGACGAGGTATTGGAGGTGCTGAACCAGAGCTTTGACCCCTACATCGAATATCTTGAGACCACGGATCACACGGATTACGATGCCATGGTGACCGGAATCAACGAAATTTTCCTTGACCGCTTCAACCACCAGCCCTCCACCATAATTGCCCTGTCTTCTCTCACCGCAGAGTTCAGCGGGATCCGCGGCCCCATCATCTCCAAATGCCAGGCGATTTACGACCGGTTCGTTGATGCCTTTGAAGCCGCTATGGAGAAGTTCGCCCCGGACAAGCGCAACCGGGCCCGGGCCATCTGCTTTATCTCCGGCCTCCAGGGTGTTGCCCTCCAGGCCCTGCTCCGGGATGGGGAGATGAGCATTGAGGAGTTGCTGGCCGGATTCTGATCCCGATGCCTACAGCATGTCCCGAAGATACCGGCCGGTATGGCTGCGGTCATCTTTGGCCACCTTTTCCGGTGCCCCTGCCGCCACCACTTCACCGCCGCTGCTGCCCCCTTCGGGTCCGATATCGATAACCCAGTCCGCGGTTTTCACCACATCCAGGTTATGTTCGATGATCACCACGGTGTTTCCGGCGTCCGTGAGGCGCTGGAGTACGTTCAGGAGCATCCGCACATCCTGGAAATGAAGGCCGGTGGTGGGTTCGTCCAGAATATACAGGGTTTCTCCGGTATCCCGCTTGGCCAGTTCCCGGGCCAGCTTGATACGCTGGGCTTCACCGCCGGAAAGGGTGGTGGCGGCCTGCCCCAGCTTGATGTAGGAAAGGCCCACATCCACCAGGGTGTCCAGGATATGGGTGATCTTGGGATGGCTCTCGAAAAGCTCCCGGGCCTGGATCACCGACAGATCCAGGACATCGGCAATGGAATGATCCTTGTAGCGGATCTCCAGGGTTGCCTTGTTAAAGCGTTTGCCCTTGCAGACTTCACAGGGCACGAAGACATCGGCCAGAAAGTGCATCTCCACCTTGATATAGCCGTCCCCCTTGCAGGCTTCGCAGCGTCCCCCCTTGACGTTAAATGAATAGCGCCCCTTTTTGTACCCCCGGGCCTGGGATTCGGGCAGCATGGCGAAAAAATCCCGGATATGATCAAAAACCTTGGTATAGGTGGCCGGGTTGGAACGGGGGGTCCGGCCGATGGGTTTCTGGTCGATGTTGATCACCTTGTTGATGTGGGAGAGCCCGGTAATTTCCTTGTGCTTGCCCACGCTCATCTGGGACCCGTTCAGCGTTACGGCCAGGGCCGGATACAGGATCTGGTTGATCAAAGTGGATTTACCCGCTCCGGAAACCCCGGTGACCGCGGAGAGCAGGCCCACCGGAATCTTTGCTGTGAGATTTTTAAGGTTGTTTTCCGTGGCCTTTTTGATGGTGATCCACTTGTTTCCCTTGGACTTGGGGGTCCGGCGCTGTTCAGGCACTTCTATGGTTTCCCTGCCGGTTAAAAACTTGCCTGTGACGGACGCCGGATTATTCCGGATCTCCTCCGGGGTGCCCTGGGCCACGATCTGCCCGCCCAGATGGCCGGCTCCCGGACCGATATCCACGATCCAGTCGGATTCCTCCATGGTTTCCTGGTCATGCTCAACGATGAGCAGGGTGTTACCGATGTCCCGCAGGTGCTTCAGGGTAGACAGCAGCTTGATGTTGTCCCGCTGGTGGAGGCCGATGGAGGGTTCATCCAGGATGTACAGCACCCCCGTAAGTTCCGAACCCACCTGGGAGGCCAGGCGAATCCGCTGGGATTCCCCGCCGGACAAAGTGGGGCCGGAACGGTCCAGGGAGAGGTAGTCCAGGCCGACATTGACCAGGAACCCCAGGCGGTCGGAGATTTCCTTCAGCAGTTCATCTGCGATGAGCCGTTTGTTTCCCGTGAGATTCAGCCCCGTTGAAAAGGCATAGGCATCCTTGACGGTCATCTCCGTGACATCAATGATGGACCGGCCGTCTATTTTTACGTGGAGGATCTCTTCTCTCAGCCGGCGCCCCTTGCAGGCCGGGCAGGTGGCTGCGGTCATGAAATTTGAGTAATACCGTTTCTGGTGTTCGGACTGGGTATTCTGGTACCGCCGCATCAGGGTATGAATCAGGCCTTCATGGGTCCGGGTGAACTCCCCCTGGATCTTGGCGGAGTTCCAGTTGACGGTCATCTGTTTTGTACGGGACCCGTAAAGCAGCAGATCCCGGTCTTTTTTCGGTAGATCCTTCCAGGGTTTGTCAAAATTAATGCCCCATTGTTCTTCCATGGCCTTAAGCTGACTGGCCCCCCAAGAGTTGTCGTTCCGGAACCTTGGCTTTTTGATGAAATAATTCTTCCAGGGGACAACGGCACCGTCACGGATGCTAAGGGAGGGATCGGGCACCACCTTTTCCGGATCCATGGCCAGCAGGGTGCCAATACCGTTGCAGTCCGGGCACATGCCCAAAGGGGAGTTAAAGGAAAAAATCTGCGGGGTGAGTTCGGGGTAGGCAATGCCGCAGCAGGACCTGGCCTCACTCATCTTCAGGTCTTCCCGTCCCATCATATGGACGATGAGCTGACCATTTCCCAGTTTCAGTGCGGCTTCCACGGAATCGGTGAGCCGCTCCTCGAACTTGCCGCCCCCCTTTACCACCAGACGGTCGATGACCACCTCGATGTGGTGCTTTTTATTTTTGGCCAGGCTCTGGACATTTTCCAGATCCTGGACAACACCGTCCACGCGGACCCGGGCATAGCCTTCTTTTTTGAGTTCCTCCAGCCGCTCCCGGTGCTCCCCTTTGCGGTTTTCCACGATGGGGGCCAGGATCAGGATCTTGGAGCCCCGGGGCAGGTCCATAATCTGGGTGACCATGGCCTGGGCATGCCCCCGGCCGACTTTGCTCCCGCACTTGTAGCAGTACTGGGTGCCCACCCGGGCAAATAGTACCCGGAGATAGTCGTAGATTTCCGTAATGGTGCCCACGGTGGACCTGGGGTTTTTGGAGGCCGCCTTCTGTTCGATGGCAATGGTGGGGGAAAGCCCCCGGATGGTATCGTACCTGGGCTTCTCCATCTGCCCGATAAACTGCCGGGCATAGGAGGACAGGGATTCCACATACCGCCGCTGGCCCTCGGCAAAGATGGTGTCAAAGGCCAGGCTGGACTTGCCTGATCCGGAAACCCCGGTCACCACCACCAGGCGTTTCTTGGGAATTTCCACATCTATATTTTTAAGGTTATGCTCTTTGGCCCCCCGGACAATAATCCGGTCCAGCTCTTTGGTCCGGCTCTGATCCGGCAGGGGACTTAAGGGTACCAGGGGGGTGTCGTCTTCCAGTATATCATTTATATCGGCGGCAGCGCCAGGCGTGTGTTTCATGGTCATCCTAATGGGGTCAGGTCGTTAACATATCACCCCACAACCATAATCACCCGGGGGCAAAAGTAAAGATTTGAAACTGGTGAGGCCTCGGTTCATTTTGTCTCTTCCGCCATTATCATTTGCCAAAAGCAAATCTTAGCTTTAGGCTGAAAAAATCATATTTTCCAAAACAACCTTAGATACAGAGGGCACCATGAAACCAATTAAAGGACGTTTACTGATTACGGCATTAATTGTCTTTTCATTTGCATTGACAGTCCCCGCCAGGGCGGAAGACTTTACAACGGTTGACCTGAACGCGGAACAGGTCCTTGCCCTGTCATGGGTTCAAAACTCGGCCGAATTCAAAGCCCTTGCCTTCCAGGCCTTCAACATCGCAAGGCTTCGATGGGATATGGATAAAGGGGGAGGCAAAAAATGCGTGGTGGTGGATGTGGATGAAACCATCATTGACAACAGTGCATTCAATGCGGGCTTCATCGGCAAAGATTTCGGCTACGGCAGCTCCCGGTGGAAAGAGTGGTGCAGCGCTGAATCAGCCATTGCCATCCCCGGGGCCGGGGCCTTCCTGAATCATGTGGCCGATACCGGCGGAGAGATCTTTTATGTCACCAACAGGAAAGCCCAGCCGGAGAAAGGCTTGGACCTCACGGAAGTGACCATGAACAATTTAAAAAAACTCGGATTTCCCCAGGTGGATAAAAAACACATGATGTTTCGCACGGGGTCTTCCATGAAAGGCGAAAGACGCACACGCATAACCGATATGGGGTATAGAATCGTTTTGTTGATGGGTGACAACCTTGCAGACTTCGATGATGCCTTTGACGCGGAGACCATGCAGGAAAGGGATGCGGCGGTGAAGTCCAACCGGGACAAATTCGGAGACCGGTTTATTGTATTGCCCAACCCCATTTACGGGAACTGGGAAGGGGCCATCTACGGCGGTGGGGACTGGTATAAGAAATCACCGAAAGAAAAATCAGATTTAAGAATTAAAACCCTGAGAAAATTTCAATTTTCCAAATGATTTTTCTCCTCAAGGTTTTCCGCGCCGGTTGGTGATTCCGCTGCGGATATGATATGATTTCCCGAACATTTAACCCAAAGGAAGCCATGTCAAAATATACATCACCCTGGAAAAGCCCCGGGAAAAAAAGCCAGCAACGTTCCTCCTCCAGGCAGTCCCACCCCTTTTTGGCCCAGGACCCCAAAGCTGTGGTGGGCCAGTACCACGACCTTGCCGTGGAGAACCATTCGGATTACGGCGTCTACCTGAGTTTCGGCCGGGACCGGGTGCTGCTGCCCAACAAATACGTGCCCGAAGGCCTTGGGGTGGGAGAAGAGATCCGGGTCTTCGTGTACACGGATTCCGAAGACCGGCCCGTGGCCACCACCCTCAAACCCGCCGGGGTGGTGGGGGATATCGTGGCCCTGAAAGTCAGGGATACGGCCGCGTTTGGTATTTTCATGGACTGGGGTCTTGAAAAGGACCTGCTGGTGCCCCGCAGCGAGCAGGAAACCCGGATGGAGCCGGGGGAAATCCATCTGGTTAAAATCTGCCTGGATACCTCCTCCCACAGGATTTACGGGTCCACTTTAATGAAAAATTTCTGTACGGATACCCCCCAGGACCTTGAACCGGGGCAGTCCGTGGATATTCTCATCCTCCGCACCAGTCCCATAGGCTATACCGCCGTCATCAACCGGGCATGCACGGGCATGCTATACAGGAACGAAACCTTCGAAGATCTGGCCATCGGGGATCAACGCCGGGGCTACGTCACCCAGATCCGGAAAGACGGTAAAATCGACCTCACCCTGAAACGCCCGGGGTATGCCTCGGTGGAAGGTTCGGCCCTTAAAATCCTGGAAACCCTGGAGGCCGCCGGTGGATTCATCCCCTGCCATGACAAGAGCAGCCCGGATGACATTCAGGCCGCCTTTTCCATGAGCAAAAAAGAATTCAAACGGGCCGTGGGCAGCCTCTACAAACAGGGGCGCATCACCCTGCACAAAAATGAAGGGATCCGGCTGAAGTAGATTGTTACCACTGGCTTGTAATTATGTCCGGCTCCAGAGAAATCTCCTTGCGGCGGGAACGGATTTTCCGCTATACTGACCGCCATTTAACATTAGAAGACATAAAGGCAGGCCCGGTATGGAAGAAAATATCAGTATGCAGATCATGATGCGGTTGCGTCAGATCATCCAGGAGATGTCCCGGCACTCCAAGCAGCTCCAGGAAAAGTACAAGATCACCCTGCCCCAGCTCATCTGCCTGAAAGAAGTGGCCAGCCACGGTCCCATAGCCATCGGCGCCCTGACCAAAATTGTCTTTATCAACAACAGCACGGTCACCGGTATCATCGACCGCCTGGAAAAACGGGACCTTGTCCGCAGGGTCAGGATCAGCCAGGACCGCCGTCAGGTGCACGTGGAAATCACCGAAGAAGGGTTGAAGTTCGTTGAAGATGCCCCCACCCCCATCCACCACCAGTTTATCGATAAGCTGGAGCGGATGAAAAAAGAAGATGTCTCCATGATCCTCTGGGGCCTTGAATTACTGGTGGATATGCTGGGGAATCCCGATACGTCGGCAGCACCAAGTATGCCCCCAAAACATGTGATGCACCCGCAGGAGGGCCTTGTGGATCCCAACGGAGAAATTTACAGGCCCTAATTTGAGGTTTTCCTCAGCATTTTTCACCCCCGCATCAAAAACACCCTAAAACCAATACTACCACTGGATTAGAAAATCTTTAGATTTCAATTTCATATACTAACATATCGTTAGAATTTCCTGACCTCAAAATTCGGCCTTGACATGTACCCTACCCGGTGGTACTTTTGCATCAGAATATTTTGTATAGAAAATATTTCTGTACATAAATGTTATGCTAACACTTCTTTAATGCCAATTTAATATCTGCGGCACCGGCGTCCTGCCGGTATGCCTGGCAGCAGATATTCTCCAGTCCGGAGTCCTCGTCCGGATTTCCAGGGGCATTAACTAATAATTTAAGGAGAAAAGATATGAAACCATTTTCATTTGTTTTACCAAAGGTGGATAAAGCGGATCAGGGCAAGGAAAAAATCATTGTAACTTACAAGGGCAAGACCAGGGAACTGGTCACCCACGATTACCCGGAAATATATAAGATCCCGGGGCTTTATGAGAACCTCTTCTACGATACCCTGGACTGCCAGTCTCCCAAGGTGGTCTGCGGCCTGTTAGGGGATGCCTTATCCCAGACCGACGACGCCCCGGATAAACTGGTGGCTCTGGATGTGGGGGCCGGTAACGGGATGGTGGGGGAGGAACTCCTGGAAATCGGCGCCCAAAAGGTACTCGGCGTAGACATCATACCGGAAGCGGCGGAAGCGGCAGAACGGGACCGTCCCGGTGTATACGACGCGTATTACGTGGAAGACCTGACAGAACTGCCGGAAAAGGTGGAGGATGAAATCACCTGTGAAGGCCCCAACTGCCTGTCCATCGTGGCCGCCCTGGGCTTTGACGACATTCCACCCGATGCCTTTGCCACCGGATATAACCTGATCTCCGACGACGGCTGGATTGCCTTCAATATCAAAGATGAATTCCTTCAGAAAAACCACCCGTCAGGGTTTGCCTCACTGATCGACCGGATGGTAGACGAGGATATCATGGATATAATTGACAAAAAACGCTACCAGCACCGGCTCTGTCTTGACGGCACCCCCCTGAACTACTATGCGGTGGTTGGAAAAAAACAGGCGGATATTTCAGACCGGATGCTCCGGGAATTTCAATAGGGAGGACAGCAATGATAGAGAATATAGAAACCTTTCAGCCGCGAATGACGGTATTCACGAAAGAACAGACCATGGCCATCCACGGGGCCGCCCTTTCCATTCTTGAGAAAACCGGATTCAAGATGGAGCATGAGGGGGTTCTGGAAATGCTGCTGGACAACGGCTGCACCCTGGAGACCAATGGCCGGGTGACCATGCCCGAAAACCTGGTGGAAGACGCCATCCTCTCCGCACCGAAACGGTTTGATGTCTATGATCAGACCGGCGACTTGACCATGCCCCTGGAAGGGGAGAACTTTTTCTTCGGTACCGGATCGGATACCATCTTCACCCGCGATCTTGAGACCAACGAACGGCGGCGCACCCGCCTTTCCGACACCGGCAATTTTGCCCGGCTTGTGGATGCCCTGGATCATCTGGATTTTTCCATGTCCATGGGCAACCCGGAGGATGTGGACATTGAAGATATCTACGTGCGGGTCTTTGAAGAAATGGTGGAGAATTCAAACAAACCCATCTGCTTTATTGCGGACAGCGGCAAGGATATCCGGCAGATCCACAAGATTGCCTGCGAGGTCGTGGGCGGCGAAGCGGAATTGAGGAAAAAACCCTTCCTGTTCAACTACTCGGAGGCCATCAGCCCCATGCTCTATCCTGAAAATGTCATGGACAAGCTGGTCTTCTGTGCTGAAAAAGAGATCCCCATCTGCCTGCCCTCGGGCTGTAACGCCGGCGGCGGCGGACCGGTCACCCTGGCAGGGGCCATGGCCCAGGGGATCGCGGAAAACCTGATCGGCCTGGTGATCCACCAGCTGGCCAATAAGGGTGCCCCCTTCCTGTTCGCTCCCAACGTCTCGGTGCTGGATATGAAGCACACCGTGGTATCATACGGGGCCACGGAATGGAGCCTGACCCAGGCGGCCTTTGCCGACATGCGGGACCAGCTTTACAATATCCCCATCTGGTCCTTTGCCGGCTCCACGGATGCCAAAGAAATCGACGCCCAGGCCGGCGCCGAAGCCATGCTGTCCATCATTACTTCCCTGCTTTCTCGGTGCAACGTCATCCACGACGTGGGATACATGGAATCCGGCCATACATCGAGTCTTGAACTCCTGACCCTGGCGGACGAACTCATCGCCATGGCCAAGTATTTTGCCCGGGGTATCCCCATTAATCAGCAGACCCTGGCCCTGGATGTCATCGACCGGATCGCAAAGGCCGACAACAATGCCATTTTTCTAAGCGACCCCCATACCTTTGCCCATTTCCGCCAGGCCCATCTCCTGCCGGAACTCATGGACAGGGCCCGGTTCGAAACCTGGGAAAAGGAAGGCAGCCAGGACATGTTCGATCGCTGTAATGAAAAGGCAAAGCACCTGCTTGCCACCCATAAGGTGGAAAAAACACGGCCCTCTAAAGCAGCCTGATCCCTGATTGTTCAGGCCTGAACACCTCGGTCCTTTTTTTCAGCCGCCTTAAGATTGCCGTAGGCCATGGCCGTTCCCACAAGGTTCACCGCCACCGGCATCAGGAAATCTGGCCATACCACGGGGTTGCCTGCCGTATCCGGAAGCCCGGGAACCAGAATCAGGTGTCCCAGGGGGTATTTTTTCAGGTTACCCAGACGGGCATCCCGTGTAAAGCCCTGCTGGGTGATGACGACGGTTCTGGCATACCGGCTGCCGAAGGTGGCCAGTTCATCCAGGGCGGAATCAAACTGGGGGGCGCTGGTGGCATCAATGGTCACCAGGCAGTCCTCCCTTCTGTCGTAATGGGGATTGAGCACCGGCAGGTACCATTGGTCATCCATGAGAAAGGGAAGCACGGCATCGGCACGGCAGGGCATGGAGGATTCGCTTAAAAAATCATCCGCTGTGGCACCGCCCAGAAAACGCGTCTCCCAGGCCCGGATATCCGCCTCGGTGTACCGGGCCAGCATGGTACCCCGGGGCTCGATCTTCACAAATTTTTCCGGCACCCTGGGGTCCACCAAGACCAGGTGATGATAGGCGGAAACCCCGAACGGCTCGCATTCCACACCCGCGGGTGCGCGTCCCTCCGCCGCCGTCTGCCAGGCGGTGCAATTCCCCCTGAACCCTGAAACAAACAATTGCTTTTCATACCCCTGATTTTCCACCACGGCCCGGGAAATCTGGCCGAGCAGCTCACGGCTGCCCAGCATCTGATCCAGCATAGGCGCCATCAGCCTGAAATGGTTCACCAGCCGTTCCGACCGGTCCGGGTACAGTGTGGCCATGATCCGGCAGAAGAATAGGGTCAATGCGGCATAGATGTGCTCATGGGGACAGGCGTTTACCCTGCCGGAAAGAAAGCCAGCACCGCAGGATGCGATAAAGGCATCATACCCCCTGTCAGAATCCCCCGGCCCGATCCACAGCAGGTGATCCCCGGCATTGTCCACAATCACAGACAGCCGGTCCCCGGCAACCGGTTCAGAGGCCACCGTCACCACCAGGCAGTCCTCCGTACTGGCCCCTTTCAATTTTTCAGGAAATTCCACCTGGAGGGGAATGTCCAGCAGGGGTTCCCACACCCGGATGAAATTCCGGCAGGCCGCCTCGGCCTGGCGGTCCATGGGAACAAAGATCATCCCCCCGTCTTCGGCCAGATGCTCAAATATCAGCCGGGCAAGCCGGTGGACATCCAGCGGGTTTCCGGATTCAAACAGTTCGGCATAGGGATCCGGCTGCGTCAGTATCTGCCCGAGACGGACCAGGTCCTGATAATAGGCCGCGGCGGCAGGCGTGTCCGCCTCCCTGATCCAGACCTTGTCTTCCGAATACTGCGATGCCACAGGCGCCGGCAGGTCCAGGGCCGATTCTGCCGCCTCAAGCTCATCCAGGATATCCGCCGCAGTTCTGTCCCCGCCCCCTTTTGTTCTGCCCGCAGTGACTGATTTGGCCATATTCCGAGGCATTTCCCCGGCCATCCGCCCATGGGCAAGGCCGTAGTAGAACCCCAGCAGAAACATAAACGGCAGGTCCACAAAGGGTTGAAAATAATCCGGCAGATCAGGCAGAAAAACCGCCCTGTTAGCCAGGGATTCGATTTCCCCCTGCTCCCGGTTGAAGGCGCAGGCGGCCACAAAGGGCCGGCCGGCGGCTTTAAGGGCGGTCATGACGCCCATGGCCTCACCGATGCGTTTACGGTTGGTGGCGTTTACCAGAATGAATTCATCCCCGCCCATGGGTGTATCAATGAACTCTTCCACCTCGGAATAATCCAGGGCATTGCCCATGGATGCCCATGCGTTGACCTCCAGGTTCAGCACACCGGTTTTTGCCGCGCCGATATCGTGAAACGCATCCATGATATAATGGCGCCGGGTATTCTGGTAGGCCAGGGCGGAATCACGGCAAAAGGCATCCACGGCACCATCAGCCAAAAGGGCCGCCAGTTTGTCCGGAATCTGGCGCATCTCTCCGGTCAGCGCCACTGTGTTACCGGTCCCATTCTGGTTGCCCCCGGCAAGCCAGATGCAGAACAGATCCAATGTCATCAGCATGCACACCGCACTCTTCAAGGGGGCAACCGTGACCTCTTCGCCGCTGTACACCGGGATCACGCCGGCACTTTTCCGCACCACAAGGGCCAGGTCTGAGAAGGGTTTTTCCGTAATTCCCACCATGAGGACGTTGCGTTTGAGCATCCGCGCAGCCGCATCAATCATATCCGAGGTGGTGCCGGACCAGGACATCATGACCACCAGGTCCCGGTCCGGATTGATGAAGGTCCTGCCGATTTCAAGGGGGGTGGCGGCAATGATATTCACACCGGAAAAGAACTGCTCCATGGTCTTTTCCACAATTTCGGCCAGGGTGTAGGTAAACCCGGTTCCCACCAGAATGATCCGGTTCAACTCTGCCAGATTGCCGCCGAACCGCCGTTCGATCATCCGGCGGCGGATGGCGAAGGACGGAAGGCCGTCCCGGGTATCCACCACCCTGTCCAGGGTATCCCGGAGAAGCCCCGGGATTTCCCGCAGGTGTTCCTCGTAAAAGGTGAGGCCGAAATCCTTGTGAAAAGCCAGGGGGGTCAGTAGGGTCTGTTCCGGCCGGATATCACTGCGGCGTTTCCCGGAAAAATCCCGGATGCTCAACTCCCGCATCACATCGGTCTCCACCGCTTTGGTCCGGATCGTTGCAAAAAGCCGGGGACCGTCCAGGGCGTAGACGTCCACACGGAATGGGGCCAGCAGTTTCATCTTCTCCCGGCGGAACCAGTCATCCCCGGTTTGCGGGGAATCCCCATCATCAGCCTCAATATCAAAAAAATCCGGTTCCACGATCACCGATTTTTTAGAATAGGTCTGCATCAGTTTGCGCAGTTTTCGTGCCGTAGACTGAATAAGGGACTGGGAGAAAAGTCCCAGGGCGGCGTTGATGTCCGAAACCACCATAAAGTCGTCCGTGTCCAACCGCTTGACGATATACACCGGCCGTTTGTGGGCGGCCAGGAAAAGCCGGTCCGGAGAAATACGGCTGATACCGGATACCGCAAACTGACCGCCGTCCGGAATCATGGCCTCCATTGCCCGGATAAAGGCCATTTCATCCAGCTCGTGGATACTCCTGCCGGTGAGGTTTTTAAATACGGTATAATCGATGGACTGGCTGGAGATGGACAATTCCTCCAACCCCAGGCGGTGCTGCTCCTCAATGGCAAGATACCGCCGGCTTTCCCAGTATGCCGTATCAAAGTAAAGTCCCCAGAGCATGGCGAACAACTCTGTGGAATTATCCGTGCGCAGCCGATACCCCGCCACCTGGGTCAGGTATTCCGTGATCCGGCTCTCCACCCCGGAATCGAACTGCCCGTTGAGCACCACGGACCGCTTCTGGTTCCGGTCCGTAAAAGGGTGGGCGTTGCGAACCGAAATGGCGGACTGAATGGCCCAGCGGCCCTGGCCGATAACCGGCTGGCTCATGAAGCGGAGCAGCGACGGATGGGTGGGACCGGGGACATGTCCCCTGGGTTGAAATCCGTTGGTCTCACCGGCCTGTTTCATATACACCCCGGTCTGAAAACAGGCCATGACCGATGCGGCGGCAATGCCGTAAACGTTGGCGGCCTTTTCCGCAGCGAACAGCGTCTGCCACTTTGGCGGCCGGGCCGTGTTCCGTATCTCCCAGAAACTGTGGAAAATCTGTTGGATGCGGTCTGCGGTGTCCCGGGTATGGGAGGCCAGCATACAGGATTCCAGGTAACGGAAAAGTACGGTGACCCCGTCTGTGGTGAAGTCCGGGGGAAGGATCACCCGCACCCGGCGCAGAATCCTCCAGGCGTATTTGCGGGCGTAAGGATGTTTCTGTCCGGAGGTTTGGTGAATCCGCCGGGGCCGGTTTCCGGCCTCGTCATAGGCAAAGCGGTTGAAAATCTGCCGGAACTCCTGGACCAGGTCCGCCAGCGGCAGATTTTGCTCCCGGGTGTCGGGAAGCACGGCTGCCTCGGCTTCATATCCTTTGAGTATCAGCTTTTCCACCACGGACAAAGGCAGGTCGAAATCTTCCACCATCCGGTGAATGGCCGATTTCAATGCCTTTGGCGAATCAATGGAGAAGGTCTCCTGAATCCGTGGATTTCCAGGGGATCCGGGCTGAAGCTCCCGGATGTTTACCGTATCCGTCAGGACGGACCAGCTCGGGTAATCCGGGTTTTCCGGTACCGCAAATCCTTCAAAGGCCAGCAAGGCAGCCTGGCGGTCTGCAACAAATGCCCCGTGATCATCTGTCCCGTCTGCTGTAAAACGCGTCAGGGCGGATGCCGCCCTGATTTCCGTTTCATCAAACACCGGCTCCACCAGCAACCGGTCGATGAGATTTTCCACCGATCCCAGTTCCCGCCGGATTCTTAAGGGCTCCAGGTCATTGCCCAGCAACCCGATACCGGTGCTGTCCGGCGCCCGGTAAATGATGGCCCACATCCCCGTCAAAATCCGGGTCAGACGGTTTTCCGCATCTCCATAGTATACAACGATCCCGCACATAGACTCACTCCCCGTTTAGCCACCCTTGGTACCGGCCGGTTTATTTTATGCATAGGCTGAAAAACCGCTCCAGGTCTTCGGCCCGGTCGAAATCGAATACGAGGTTCTTCAGGCCTTGGGCCTTCTCCTTTCCCAGAACCGGCCCTGTAAGCCAGAGAAATTTCTCGGCCAGCTCCCCGTCATCCGGCGGGCAGTCCGCACCCCAGCGGGCGCCCATGATGCCGGAGTTGTGGACATCCCCGCCCCGGGTGGTGATCTCCACCTCAGACTCGGCCCGGGCCGGAAAATTCTCCTGGAACCGGGGCTGCGCCACAATGGAGACCTTGTCCATCATCCTCCGGATATCAATGTCCATCAGCCTGGGGGGCAGGTTCTGCCCCGGCCCCACCTCACCGTCCAGCAGGGCGGCGGCAATGGGAAAGGCGATGTTGTACTGGGCCTCTTCCGTATTTTCCGGATAGGCGGTACTCAGTGCGGCGGACTCTTCAAAGGTATAGACCCGTATGGTCTCAATATCTTCGGGGAGAATACCCTTTTCCCGCATCAGTTTCAATACGCCGTCCACCCCGGGCTGGGCCCAGCGGCAGGCAGAGTAGGGTTTGAAGTAGAGGTTGAGAATCTCCCAGTCCTTGCCCAGAGAGGCCACCCAGCCGTCTTCGGGGGTGTCGTCAAAAATGGGATTAATACCGGTGAATCCTTTCTGTGCCATGACAACGGACATCACCGCCACCATGCAGCCCCACCCGATGCTGTCCTTTCCCATGCCCGGCACCTCAATGCATTTCATCATGGGGGCGATGGGGGCATGATACTCGGCTGCCCCCAGGGCATGGCCAAGGGTGCCGGCATCCAGCCCCATAAGCTTTCCGGCAGCGGCCGCCCCGCTGATGGCCCCCCAGGACCCGGAGGAGTGATAGGTCTCATAGGTGGCGTGTCGGATCAGGCCTGCCCGGGTACCGATTTCATAGCCCACGGCCAGGGCGGAAAGCATGGCTTTACCGCTGCATCCGGACATCTGGGCCGCGGTCAGTACCGGCGGCAGGACACAGGCGCCGGGATGCCCCATGGTGGGGCGGTAACCGTCGTCTATGTCCAGGGCATTGCCGGCAAAGCCGTTGGCAAGGGTCGCCCCGGAGGCTGACACCCGGGTGCCGGACACCAGAATCCGGGCCTGGTCACCCGGGAACTGCTCTGCGGCCATGGCTTCCATCAATCCGCCAACGGGGGTATTGTGCCCGGCAATAAGGGCTCCCAGGGCATCCAGAAGGCAACGCCGGGTCTGATGCTGTACCCGCTCCGGCAGGTCTTCCCATCTGGTGTTCAGTATAAAATCTATGGCATGCTTGTTATAATTCACAGGTGCTGTCCTCCAACCGTAACCATGTTGCAATGAGCCGGGCCCCAGCTATTGAGACAGCCCGTAAGACCTCAGAATATCCGCATATTCACCCGTTGACTTTATTGTCTCTAACGCAGTGTCAAATGCATGGATCAGCTTTACCGCCTCCCCATCAGTGCGATCGGCAATAAGGTGGAGCTTTGATACGCTCAAGGACTTGCCAAGCACGCCGATACGGGAAACATGATCAGGAAAATCCTTTTTCAGGGTTGCCCGGCCCACAAGCTCATTCTGGGGGAAAAAGTCAATTCGGCCCGCAATCAGTTTTTTCCATGCACCCGCAGGATCTGAGTTCATATCTGCATGAATACCGGCCTTTTTGAACTTTTCTTCATAAAAATATCCAAGAAGTCCCCCCATCTTGACATCTTTGAAGTCTTCCAGAACAGTCCAGTTATCAAGTTTAGGGGTGCCATAGTAAAAGAACCGGGTTTCAGACGTAGCGATGGGCGCCGAGTATACATATTTTTTCAATCGCTCTTCCGTTTTTGAATACGGAAAGGCAGCCCATGCCTTTCCGGAAACGATGCTGTGCTCACACCGCTTCCAGGGGACAAATTTTATGTCAACGTTCATGTGCATCTTCCTGGCTGCTGCAGAGACAATCTCCGAGCACATCCCTTTTCCCTCCATTTGTTCAGAAGTAAAAGGTGCCCACTCCCCTGTCACAAGATTCAGTGTGCCGCCGAATGCATTCGACAGAGAAACAAGGGCCAGTATCGCTGAAAAAAAACATATCCGTTTAAAAGATATTTGCTTCATCTCTGTTTCCTTTGGGAGTATTCCCATAAACGATTGGTTTAACTGATAAGTGATTTGGCCTGCTTGGCCGCGGAACCCGCATCCGGTGCAAAAGCATCGGCGCCGATCTCTTCGGCGAATCCCTGGGTAACCGGCGCCCCGCCCACCATAATTTTGACCTTGTCCCGAAGCCCGCTTTCCACGATTGCATCCACGGTTTGTTTCATCATGGGCATGGTGGTGGTGAGCAGGGCGGACAGGCAGAGAATGTTGGCATCTTGTTCCTTGACGGCCGCCACAAATGCTTCGGGGGTGATATCCACCCCCAGGTTGTGAACGGCGAGGCCGGCACTTTCCATCATCATGGCTACCAGGTTTTTTCCGATGTCGTGGAGGTCGCCCTGGACCGTGCCGATCACCACCCGGCCCCTGTCGGAACCGCCCTCATCCCCCAGCAGGGGTTTGAGGATATCCACCCCGGTGGACATGGACTGGGCGGCCATGAGCACCTCGGGGATGAACATCTCCCCGTTTTCCATGCGCTCCCCGACAATGTCCATGGCGGCGATGAGGCCTTGGTTAAGAATATCGGCCGGGGCAGCGCCCGCGTCCAGGGCCCGGGAGATCAAACCGGGCAAACGGCTGTCGTCCAGGCCCACGAGGCACTCCCGAATCTCGCTGAAGTCTGTCATCTGCGGTCTCCTTATGCAGGCAGGATGATATTGAAGCGGTCCCGGATGGCCTGGTCCACCTCTTCGGTAATGTAGGATTTTTGGTTGGCCAAAAGTTTTTTAGCGATGTTCAGGGCCCGCTGACGGGCATCCAGGGAACCTTCGGCTTCCCACCGGTCACGGCTCTTTCTGTCCGTCACCCCGTTGGAATTGTAATATTCGCTGCGGATATGGGACATGGTGTGGGGGGCGGTCATAAAGTTGCCGCCGGGGCCGACGGAATCGATGACTTCCAGGGCCAGATGTTCTTCGTCCACCTCGATGCCTTTGAGGACCTTGCAGGCATTTCCGATTATTTCATCGTCAATGACAAACTGCTCGTGGGCCACGGCCAGCATGGATTCCAGCATACCGGCGGCATGATGGATATAGTTGGAACCGCCCATGGCGTTGAGCACGGCGGTAAACGCCTTTTCGTAACCGGCCTGGGCATCGGGCAGTTTGGCGTCGGAGAGGCATGAGGAGTTGTAGTTAGGTACTTTTATATATTCGGAAAGCTGGTGAATGGCCGCATTCATCATACCGCACTCCACGGCACCGCCGCAATAACCCATGGTGGCCAGGTTTGCCATGCCCGGGATACCGCCGTACAGCAGGGGGGCACCGGGGTTGGTGAGCTGGCATATAGTGACGCCGGCCAGTTCTTCGGCGTGGAGCTGGGCCAGGGTGCCGGCCATGGTCAACGGCGAGGTGGAACCCGCCATAGGCGCGGAGGACAGGGCCACCGGAATCCGGTTACGGATGGCCTCCTGCATGATCAGGGTGGACTGGGTGCACAGTTTCAGGGGGCTGATGGCAAAGGAGGTGATCACGGAGATAAAGGGGCGTTCCTGAAGCTTTTCCTTGGAACCGGCGATCATGGAAGCCATCTCGATGACCTTGTGAAGGCCGGCCTCGTCGTTCACGCCGGACATCACATGCTTGCCCGACCCTCTCAGGCAGGTATAGAACATATTGATGTCGTAGTCTTTCTCGTCAATATCCGTGGGGATACAGGGACGGACCAGGAAATGGATGTTGTCCAGCTGATCCACCAGGCGGGATACGTCATGGAGGTCCTGGAGCGTGGTGGCACGGACCTCGCCGGTGTCCGGATCAAGGATCTTTATGGTGCCGCCGCCGGTGCCCATGTGCACCCGGTTTTCAGTAAGGTTGAGATCGTTCTTGGGATCACGGCCGCAGAGGACGACCTGCTCCGGTGCTTTGGCAACGGAAGCCTCGATCAGGTCCCTGGGAATGCAGATCCGTTTTTCATCCCGGTTGACCCGGGCACCGGCAGCCTCCAGCATATTTGCCGTGGCTTCCAGCCCGGTTTCATAGGTAATCCCTGTGGTCTCAAGTATCTGCAGTGCCGCACCGTGGATGGTTTTCACCTGGTCCTGGGTGAGGGGCTGGTATTGTCCGCCCTGTAACCCCATTAAGTTCATGACGATCTCCTTATATTTTAATTAAAAACCTGTTATTCGATCTGGAATTCTAAATGGCACGGCATGAAACGCATGTCAAGCAAAATGTAACAAAACTTATCAAATTATTCAAAACGAAAGGTTTTGGCGCGAAATGGTGTTGAGTTTTGTTTCAAAAACCGAGTGGTATATCCATAGCCATATATGGTAAAGTATAGATAAAAACGTCGAATTAAGGAAGCGTTATGGATCACCACAGACTGATCGAAGGGGCACGGCGCTTGTTACCCTGGCTGGTTGACACACGGCGGGACTTTCATGCCCATCCTGAAACATCCCTGTCCGAAACCCGGACCTGCGAAAAGATATGCACCCATCTGGACCGGATGGGCATTCCCCACAGTATTCATGCCGGCACCGGAGTTGTGGGGCAGATCCGGGTTCCGGGGGCGGACAAAACCGTTGCCCTCAGGGCGGATATCGACGCCCTGCCCATGTCCGACCGGAAAACCGTCCCTTACAAATCCACCCACGCGGGCATCATGCATGCCTGCGGCCACGACGTCCACACCACGGTTCTGCTGGGAGCGGCCCGTCTGCTGTCTGAGATGGCGGATCTTTCACGCAACGTCACCCTGATTTTCCAACCGGCCGAAGAAACCTGCGAAGGGGCCAAGGCCCTGATCGCAGCGGGGGCGCTCGACGATCCCCGGCCGGATGCCATCTTTGCCCTCCATGTCGCCCCCAGGTTCCGGGCCGGTCAAATCGGCATCAAGGCCGGCACCTATGCCGCATCATCAGATGCCTTCGACATACGGATCACCGGCCGGTCCAGCCACGGCGCCCGGCCCTATCAGGGTATCGACGCCATCGTTGTGGCCGCCCAGCTTATCACCGCGGTCCAGAGCATTGTCAGCCGGAACATCAGCGCCCACGACAGGGCCGTTCTCAGCCTGGGACGGATCACCGGCGGCACCAAGCGCAACATCATCGCAAGGGATGTTCTTATCGAAGGCACGTTGCGTACCCTTTCCAAAGACGTGCGGGACACCATTATCAAGCGGCTCAAGGAGATAGTAGCACAACTTCCTAAATCATTCGGAGCCGATGGCGAACTCACCGTTCGCCCCGGTGCCTGCCTGCTGCAAAACGATGCCGGTATGATTGATCTTATCCGCCGGAACGGCGAACGTCTTCTGGGTGCCGGCAACGTCGTCCATGAGCCGAACCCCAGCATGGGGGTGGAGGATTTCGCCTTTTACCTGAAAGATATTCCCGGGGCCATCTATTCTCTGGGGACCCGGGGAGACACTGAGGACACGGCCCACCCGGTCCACACCAACCGCTTTGACGTGGATGAAACCGCCATGGTATTCGGTACGGCCCTCCAGGTCATGAATGTACTTACGGCCTGACCATTACGGGCCACTAAAAAAGGCAGGGTCCGATGGACCCTGCCGTAAATTTTCAATATTCGCCCTTACTTAAAATCTTTTTCTTAAGACACCTGCCAGCCCTATAATACCCAGACCGAACAATGCCATGGTGCCTGGCTCTGGAACGGTTTGAGCCGAAACCCGGATCAGCATGTCGTCATGGTTGTCGTCCTGACCCGCCCCGCCGTCATCAAACCAGAGATAAATACCGGCTTCAAGGGATTCCGTGCCAAGCAGCGTACTTTCGCCAAGGGATATGCTTTGGGTAAATTCCGTGATAAAAAAATTGGGGTCATCGGACTGATCGCCGGCATCATCCGGGTTCGATCCATTGGTTGCATATCCGTTTTGACCGGCCTGGGCAGCGAACCTGAAGTTAAAGGCGTCGGCCTCAAACACCGTGGAATAAGACGATCCCCACGCGCTCCCGTTATTGGTAAACAATGTGGACCAATTGCCGTCATTATCGGCATCTGCCTCAAAATAATTATTCCAACCGGCTTCTTCACCGATGAACTCAAAGGTAACCAGCGCGTTCTGTTCAAGCATCAGGTTTGCGCCGTACCAGCCCTCAGTACTGATACCGCGTCCCAGCAGATCGTTCACCTGACTGCCGCCCGGAATAGATCCTTGCGACGCAGTTGTCAGATCAATAACCAGGGGGCTGGCCCATACCGTACTTCCCATACCGATAAGAACACTTACCACGAATGTTACAAATATCCGCTTCATCACATCCTCCATGAGCATTGCATATGCAACCAGGCTGTCTCAAAGTTGAGACCCTGTGGCTTTCCGTCCCTGCCTCGAGATAGGTTTGGCCGAATTCAAAATTGAACACCTGCTTAACGATAAATTATCCAGATACCTTATCTGCCTTTACGCGAAAAAACAAGGAAATACATACATTCTGGCTCTTATACAAGAGAACCGGGAATCCGAGGTATGAAGCAATCCTGTCTCTTCTATATATTTCTTTATCCATTTTTTTATGGACCTTCGCTGCAAATCCGGGTAGAATGCCCCTACGATCAAAATAATCTTAACCTCTCTGCCCAGTGGCCGGGGCAATTTCAGAACGGCCGGAGGTCATAAATGGATAAACCTTATCGTATTCTTATTGTTGACGATGATAAATTAAACATTCAGATACTCACCGAACTCCTTCATCAAGAGTATCAGATCATCGCTGCAAAATCCGGCCCCCAGGCCCTGAAAGCGGCTGCCGGGCCGAACCCTCCGGACCTAATCCTCATGGACATCATCATGCCTGATATGGACGGGTATGAGGTATGTAAACACCTGAAGGACAATGAGAAGACCCAACATATCCCCGTAATTTTTGTAACGGCAATTTCCGAAGCCATGGACAAGGCCAAGGCCTTTGACATGGGGGGGGTGGATTATGTCACCAAGCCCTTTACCCCGTCTGCCGTGAAGGCACGGATCAGGACCCATATCCAACTCAACGTGACCATGCGGAAACTGGAAGAGGCCCTGGCCAAAGTAAAAAAACTGACCGGACTTCTGCCCATCTGCGTGAACTGCAAAAAGATCCGGGACGATAAGGGATATTGGAACCGGGTGGAATCCTATCTCCAGAAGAATACGGAAGCCACCTTCAGCCACGGACTCTGCCCGGACTGCAACGACGAACTCTACGGCGATAAAAAGTGGTACCAGCGGATGAAAAAGGAAAAAGAGCTGGAGAAGGAAAAAAGCCGGAACCAGGCCTGATATATCACCTGCCTTCGGCCGGCCTGGCGTTGCGCCCCTGCCCCGGGTTGTATTTTTATACCCGGCAGGTGACTTATTACGACAAATCGTATAAAATCACTGCACAACAACAACTTTAATCCCCGTCAAAAGGGTATTGTCAACTGGAGTGCCGTGTGAATCACCTGCTGAAATCATGCCTCATATTTGTCATCCTCTGCCTGAGTTCATTGGGCCATGCATCACAAGTTTCTCCAGCGGATCTCACTGCGGAGGAGAAAGCCTTTCTCCGGTTGCATCCGGTCATCACCCTGGGATCTGACGCAAACTGGTCTCCCTATGTCATAAAAAACGCCGACGGCACCGTCACCGGCTATGACAAGGATGTGCTTGATCTTGTCAATGAGCGGACCGGGGCGAATTTTCAGCTTGTCGCAGGCACCTGGAAACAGATGCTGGACAGGGCCACAAGCCGTGACATTGACGGCCTGAGCACCAGTGCCGTCCACAAGTCCCGGGAAGCGGAGTTTAACTTTTCAAACATCTATATCTCCACCCAAAGACTTTTGGCAGTATCCACCACCAATCCCCAAAACATCACCTCCGTGGATGATCTGGCAGGCAAACGAATCGGCTACCAGGAAAAGAATCTTTTCGATAAAAAACTGGTATCCCGGTTCACCTCATCCACCATTGTCCCCCTGGCATCCCTTGAAGAAATCCTGCAGCATCTGATCACCGGGAAAATCGATGCCACCGTGGGCAGCCACGCACTGATCTATCTTGCCAGCAGCAGGGGGCTGCCCTACGTTAAAATTGCAGATTACATCCCCGACAGCCGGCTTGATCTTGTGTTCAGCATCCGGAAAGACTGGCCCCTGGCCGTTTCCATCCTCAACAAAGGCCTTGCGGCCATTGAAGAGGAAAAATCCGCGCTCCGGAAAAAATGGTTTTTTGCCCCGGCCCCGGCCCCGTCCGAAGACACATATGCGCCCCTAAATTTAAGCAAAGAAGAACAGGACTGGCTTGCGGCCAAACCCTATCTGTCGGTGATGAGCCTTCAAAACTTCCATCCCTTCAACTTCCGGAAACACGACATCCCCATGGGATACAGCATTGATATGGTCAAGCGCTTCGGCAAGATGCTGGACAAGGAGATCCGGTTTATAAAAAAACCCTGGAACGCTCAACTGGAGATGCTCAAACAAGGAAAACTGGACCTCATTCCCCATCTGGCCGTCACCGAGGAACGCAAGGCATTTGCCGAGTACACCGATTTCATCCACCTGACCTTCATGATCGGCTTTGCGGTTCACAAGGACCGGGAGATCAATTCCATGGCCGATCTCACAGGTAAACCCTTAGCTGTTGTAAACGGCTACTACCTGCACAGGCACCTGGAAAAAAATTTCCCGGAGATCCCCCTTCTGCCGGTAAAATCCACGGAAGAAGCGATTGACGCCGTGGCCCGCGGCAATGCCTTCGCCGTTGTGGATAATATCCCGACCCTCAATTATTTTATCCAGGAAAAATGGCTGGGAAATCTCAAAATCGCCAGTGTCAGCGATTTCGGACTACCCCTGGAGACCCGTCTGCCCATGGGGGTCACCAAAGGGAACACCCATTTGATATCCATACTCGAAAAGGCGAATGCCGCGGTACCCATCGACCAGGTGACAACCCTGCGGCGCACCTGGATGCTGCCGGATCACAACCGGACCATTGCCCTTTCCCGGGAGGAAAAGGCATACCTGCGCAAGAAAAAGCGTATCACCATGTGCATTGACCCGAACTGGATGCCTTTTGAAGCCAATGAAAAGGGCAGGCATACCGGTATGACGGCGGATTACATTCAACTCATGCAGCAGGCCATCGGCATCCCCATTGAATTTATCCCCACCACCACATGGACGGAGTCCATTGAGATGGGAATGGCCCGAAAGTGCGACATTTTCGCCCTGGTGATGGAGACCCCGGAACGAAGGTCCTACCTGGATTTCACAACCCCCTACTTTAAGACCCCCCTTGTCATTGCCACCCAGCTGCACGTCTCCCGGATATCGGATATCCGGGATGTGGCAGACCGGAGGATCGGCATTGCAAAAGGCTACGCCTACGGTGAACTGCTCCGCAAAAAATATCCGGATATGCAACTCATCGATACGGACAGTGTGACCGACGGCTTGAACCGGGTGGAAAAAGGTACCCTGTTCGGATTTATCGGCACCCACGCCGCCCTGGGGTATCATATCCAGAAAACCTATTTCGGCCAGCTTAAAATCGCGGGGAAATTCAACGAAATCTGGGAGCTGGGTGTGGGCACCCGGAACGACGAGCCCCTGCTCAAATCCGTATTCAACAAAGCCATCGCCGCCATTCCGGAGGAAGAACACCGCCGGATACTCAACCAGTGGATTGTCGTGGGCAGCGGTGACACCAGCGACAACACGCTAAGTAAAAGCGATAAAACCTTTATCAAGGCCCACCCGGTCATCCGGTTCCGGGTCAGTCCCAACCGGCCGCCCTTTGAAATGATCCGGGACGGCAAGGCGGCCGGACTGGCCGTGGATTATATCAACGCCATTGCAGAACGCACCGGTTTCACCCCCCGGTATGTCGCAAGCGACAAACCCATCAGCGATGCCTATGAGACCATCGCAAATGACAGGACCGAATTCGATACCTTGGCCTTTTCCGTCAAAAGCAAGGAGCGGGAGAAGCGGTTTGCCTACGGCGATGCATTTATGTCCTATCCCATGATGATCATTGCCCATAAGGACTCCCCTTATATCGGCAAGACAGCGGATCTGAACAACAAACGGGTGGCAGTGGAAAAAGGGTTTTTAACCAACACGTGGCTTAACCGGGACTACCCGAAAATCCGCATCGTTCCGGTAAACGACACGAAGGCCGCCCTGACGATGGTCAACGAAGGGCAGGTAGATGCCTACGTGGGCAACATCGCCGTTGCCAATTATATGATGACCCACGGCAACCTGAGGCACCTGAAAATCGTTGCCCCTTCCGATTACGGCAATGTCCAGTACAGGTTTATCGCCCCGAAAGAGTGGCCGGAACTGATCTCCATTTTAAACAAGGGCTACCGGTCACTGTCACCGGAGTTTCACACCCTGACCCAGCAAAAATGGTTTTCCGTCCAGATGGTGGAACGGGTGGATTACCGCCTGCTCTGGCAGGGGGCTGCTGCAGCCGGACTCATTGTCGCCTGGATACTCTGGTGGAACCGGAAGCTCTTTGCCCAGAAGGAAAAAACGGAAAAAGCCCTGACCCAACTCCAGGCCGCCCAGGTTGAGTTGGAGGAAAAAAACCAGATGCTGGAAAACCTGTCGGTAACAGACCAGCTCACAGGGCTTTACAACCGGTTGAAACTGGATGCGGTCCTGGAGGAGGAATTCCAGCGGTCAAAACGCTACGGAAACGTATTCGGGGTGATCATGACCGACATCGACCATTTTAAACGGGTGAACGACACCTACGGTCACCAGGCCGGAGACATGGTGCTGACCGGGTTTGCCGCCCTGCTCAAAAACAACGTGAGAACGGTGGATACCGTAGGCCGCTGGGGCGGGGAGGAATTTCTCATCATCTGTCCTGAAACCGACCGGGACGGCCTGGTTCACGTGGCTGAAAATCTTCGCAGGGTCATTGCCGACCACACCTTTGAAACCGTGGAGCAAATCACCGCAAGCTTCGGTGCAACGCTTTACGGCGGACAGCCCACGGTTGATGCCATGGTCTCCCGGGCAGACGAGGCCCTGTATGTATCCAAGGAGAATGGAAGAAACAAGGTGACCCTAAAAACCTAAAGCCTTATCTGACAAGAATCTCCACACGGCGGTTATCAGGTTCCCTGACCCCGTCTTCGGTCTTTACTAAAGGCTCGCGCTCTCCGCGTCCTACGGCACGGATAAAGGAGGCCCGAAGCCCGCGTTCCATGAGCAATTTTTTTATCTTTTCAGCCCGTTTCAAAGAGAGTTGATCGTTATACTCAAGGGGACCGAACCGGTCGGTATGCCCTGTGATTTCAACTTCACAGATGCCCCCGCGCTTATCCACCTCAGCAAACAGCAGTACCAGTACCCCCTCGGATTCGGGGGACAGGCGGGTACTGTCACTCCTGAATTTCAGACGAAATGCCGCCGGCGGCTCAGGCTGGGCAGACAGGGCCAGGGCAAATGTTTGTGCAAGTTCCTTCTCTGACACGTCTGTTTTTTTTGCCCGCCCCCGGGAATCAACACCGGCGGCTGAAAGATGCCGGTCAAGCACCACCTGTTTTTCGCCGTCGTCGATACTCAGCACACCGGTGGTGCCGTCGTCTTCACTCACCAGGACGATCAGTTCCTGCTTGGTGGAACAGGAGATGGAAGTAAACAGCAACACGCCTGCAAAAAGGGATATACATAATTTCAGATAGTGCATGGGTACGCTCCAAAAGGGATAGATTAATCAGAATCCGACACTTTGACCATGAATTTGGTACCCCGGACACTGATCATCGAGGTCCGTGTCCTGACCTTCATGGCATCGGGTGAAAATTTGGCGATTTTACCGCTGACCACCACCAGGGTGCCCCTTTTAACCGTGGTGACAAACCGGCCTTCCTGTGTGGTGGGGTTAAAGTTGAACCGGGACAACTCCACCTGACTGTCCGCCCCCAGAGAGAACCTGGAATTATCGATAAAGGTGATGCCCACCTTGCTGTCCGCCCCTGTGAGAACCGTATCTTCCCTGTGGAGCAATTCGCCGGGGACGGCGGCAATCTTTTTATCGCCCCTGAGTATATGAACTGAGTTGCTCAATTTTTTAATCTGGCCGATCTCGGCTGCCACTGCCGTCTGTGCAATCACAGCCACCATCATCAAACAAAAGGTCAGGCATAAGGCCACGGGATGTTTCATTTGCGAACACCTCTCAAATTTAGGACAACTGTTGTAAACGATTGAAGGTTGATATAAATGTTTAAAGCAAAATTCAATTACCGTCAATACTGATAAGGATTATTCGCGTGAACGGATCTGTCCCCCCGGGAAAGGCCACAGGATACCTGGCAGTCATCCATCTGCTCCTGGCGATACTTGCCGCGGTCTGCACCGCAGATGACACCCTGCCCCAAGTGACGGGGAAACCATTTTCAAACACTTATCCGCCCATTGTCTATAAAGGCCAGAACCAGGTGTACGACGTGGTCAAAGACCATCGCGGCGTCCTGTTTGCCGGAAACAACGTCAACGGCGTCCTTGAATATGACGGAATCACCTGGCGCACCATTGCCCTGTCCAACAACAACACCGCCTACAGCCTTTCGGTGAGCAAAAGCGGCCAGGTGTTTGTGGCCGGTGCCGGGGAAATCGGCTTTCTGTCCCAGGTGAACGGAAAGACCATCTACCAGTCACTGCTGCCCCATCTGCCCGAACCATACAGGAAATTCGGGCGCGCCCAGGTGAAATGCATCGCCGACCGGACATATTTCAATACGGGCACCGCCATTTTTCTCTGGGAGAACAATGGCTTTTTCGCCATAGAAAACCCTTCAGGATCCGGGTTTGATGATCTCTTTGCCGCCAACGGCGCCATCTACACCAGTGACCGGGACGGGACCATATTCATGATACGGGACCGGACGGCGGAACCGGTTTTCCGGGAGCAGCCCGAGGTTTTCGGCGGCTATATATTCAAAAACGAATACGATATGCCCAGCATCAACCTCATTCTCCCCCTTGATCCGGATACCATTCTCATCGGGACCTACTTCCGGGGGTTTCTCACCTTTGACGGACGGCAGCTTGCCCCCTTTGAAACCGAAGCCGATGCCTTTTTGATCGGCAATATGGGATACAGCGGCACCCGTCTGAACAACGGAGAATTCGCCGTCAGCACCGTGGACCGGGGGGTGATCGTCATCGACCGCGGGGGCCGTCTCAAGGCCTGGTTTCGACAGGATAACGGCCTCACCGAAAATATCGTCTACGGCGTTTTCCAGGACACCCACAACGGGCTGTGGATTGCCACGGACTTCGGGCTCAACCAGATGCTATATCCCTCCCCCTTCACCCGCTATGACCGGGAGTCCGGCCTGGCCGGCCAGGTCAGGAAAACTGCGGAACTCAACGGCACCCTCTATGTGGCCACCTCCCGGGGGGCATTTAAGAGCCGTTCCCCCGCCTCCGCCCTTGGCCTTGAATTTGAGCGCATCACCGGGATCCACCCGTCGGAAACAGGGGCGGTGGCCCCCTTTGGCAACACCGTTCTTTTCGGCAGCATCTTCGGCCTGTTCCAGGTGACGCCAATGGCATCTGAAACCCCGGTGCTTGCGGTTCCATGGCTGAAGGACAGGGACTGCCGGTTCATCGAAGTGTCCCGGAAATGTCCCGGTATCGTCTATGCCGGCACGGCCTATGACGGCATTCACATTCTGCGCTTCCGGGAAAACCAATGGACCCGGGAAGGGCATATTCCCCTGAACGATGCGGTTTTCTTCGGCGCCGAAGACAAGGACGGCAGGCTGTGGGTCACAGGAATGAACTCCGGGATGTACCGGATCGACTTCTCAACCGGCGGATTTGAACAGCCCGGGGTAAAAAACTATTACACGAACCAGGGACTGCCGGAAGGATACTATGCCGCCAGCATTGTTGACCGGGATATCTTCTTGTACAGTGATGAGGTATTCCTCTCATACAACAGGGAGGCAGACAGGTTTGTTCCGGACACCCGTTTCTTTGACGACCCCACTCACACAGGTATCCTGGACCAGACCCCGGACGGCTCGGTCTGGTTCACCAAAGGACGGCCAAGACGGCTTGGCCTTGCCGTAAAACAACAGAAAAAAGATGGCGTCTACCATCGTCTGGCCGCCCCCTTCCAGCGATTTAATAATTTTCAAATCAGAAATGTCGGATACGACGGGAACAACCGCACCTATTTAGGTGCGGACCAGTCACTTCTGGTCTACGATGCGGGTATCCCCTTTCCTTCCGGGGCGCCGTTCACCACCCTGATTCGAAAAATTACGGTCAACGGCACCCCGGTATTCGGTCCCGGGGCACCGGATACGTCCCCCGGTGCCACACTTCGTCTCAAACACACGGAAAACGCGCTTCGTTTCGACTACGCAGGGCTTTTTACCGATGTCTCTTTCGGCAACCGGTACGCCGTTCAGTTAGAAGGGCTGGAGTCCGGTTTTTCCCAATGGGGCGATGCCGCTTACAAGGAGTACACCAATCTTGAGCCCGGGCAATACCGGTTCCTGGTCAAGTCCCGGAACCTTTACGGCACCCGGAGCGATACCGCGGCCATCGCCTTTAAGATTCTGCCGCCCTGGTGGGAAACCTGGTGGTTCTACCTTGCCGAAATATCCCTGCTGCTGCTCCTGATACTGGCCTCTTTCCTGCTGAACCGGTCCGGAGAAGTATCCAGGTTCACAAAGGTGGTCACCTTCGTCACCCTGGTGGTGGTGTTTGAATCCATCATGTTTGTGGCGGAACCCTTTGCCGAAGCCTTCGGCGGCGGCGTGGGTCTCGGGCACGGTGGGGTCGCGATAGGCGATGACGCGGGGCGCGACCTGCGCCAGCGCCAGCGCCGCGGCCTAGATGCGTGCGTCGCTATTGTGGAGAAAA
>CAJWHT010000024.1 GCA_913041495.1 uncultured Desulfobacteraceae bacterium
AACAAATAAATCATCACCAACTAACTGAACTTTATCACCAATTGTTTCAGTTAATTTTTTCCAACCATTCCAATCATCTTCATCTAAACCATCTTCGATAGATAAAATTGGATATTTTGCTATCCAATCTGACCAATAATCAACCATTTCAGTAGGAGTTAACTTTTCTCCAGTTGATTGATGTAAATGATGGCGCTTCTATGCTTTTAGGTCCTACTATGGATGCTTTAAGAGCTAATAGTATTTTAAAGAATTTACGCACACTACACATCAGAATGAAACAACACAGTAAAAATGCACACTATCTTGCAATAAAATTCCAAGAACTAGGGCTATATGTGTTTTATCCAGGATTACCAAATCATCCTCAACACGAATTGATGAAATCTTCTATGAATGAGGAATTTGGCTTTGGAGGTATGCTAATGATTGACGCAGGAGATATGGAAAGAGCATATAAACTTATGGAGGCTATGCAAAATAATAACATTGGGTATTTAGCTGTTAGCTTAGGATTTTATAAAACATAACTAAACAGGAAATGATTATGATTTGCACTACTGTAAGAGAAGGCGATGATTGCGTATTTATGACCGCCGAAGGCTGCAGCTACAACGAAGGCGCCTGCCTTCCCATTATCGACGAATGCAACGGATGCCAGAGAACCTCTGAATTCCCCACAGGCATGTACTGCGTTGCCGCACCGGATCCCTCACTTAAGTGGAAAAACGGCAACTGCAACATTGCCACCCACGTCAAGACCGTCACCGAAACCAAGAAGCAGAAACTGAACCCGATCAAGGCATCCAAGAGAAGATAAGCCTTAAGGCTTCATCACGGTTTTATATACAAACTCTGCGGTCTGCCTTGTCACCGAGGTCCGAGGCTGCAGAGTTTTTTTGTTTTTTTCAGGCTGTTATAAACAATTACTACATACGGTAAAGAAATAGATATGAATCCAATTGCGCAGGAACTCAACACCACGATCCAGGAAGCCGGCCCCCATATCTTTGACATGTTGTCTGATATGGGAAAAGCACTTTTCTTTCCCAAAGGGATTTTAAGCCAGAGCGCCGAGGCTAAGGTCAAGGCCCATAAGATAAACGCCACCATCGGTATTGCCAAGGAAGGCCCTTCCGTACTCAGCCTGTCCTCCGTCACCCAGTATGTCACCGGTATCGAACCGGATGAATACCTGCCCTATGCGCCGTCCTTCGGCATTCCGGCACTGCGGGAGCAGTGGAAAAAGGACCTTTATAAAAAAAATCCCTCCCTGGGCAGCCAGACCGTCAGCCTGCCGGTGGTGACCTCCGGGATCACCCACGGTGTCAGTGTAATATCCGACATGTGGGTCAATTCAGGGGATGTTATTGTGCTCCCCGACATGTTCTGGGGCAACTACAACATGACCTTTTGCGTACGCAACCATGCACAATTAGTTCATTTCAAAGCCTATGATGACGGCCTCACCCGATTCAACGTGGATGATTTTGAGCGGGTCATGCGGGAACAGGCAAAAAAGAACGACAAGCTGATCACCGTACTCAACTTTCCCCATAACCCCAGCGGATACACCCTAAGCAAAACCGAAGCCGACCGGGTGGCAGCGATCCTCATTGATATTGCACAAGAAGGTACCAATGTAGTGGCCGCCTGTGACGATGCCTACTTTGGCCTTTTCTTTGAGGAGGAAACCAGCAAGGAATCCCTGTTTGCCAAAATTGCCGGCAAACATCCCCGGCTGCTCGCCATAAAACTTGACGGTGCCACCAAAGAAGATTACGTCTGGGGGTTCAGAACCGGATTTGTCACCTACGGAATTGCCGCTGACACAAATATCGAAGGGGTATACGAAGCCCTTGAAAAGAAAACGGCGGGCTGCATCCGTGGCAACATCTCAAACGCCTCCCATCTGAGCCAGACCATCCTGCTTAAATCCATGACAGACGATAATTATGACGGTCTCAAGCAGGAAAAATTCAACTTGCTCAAATCCAGGGCAGACAGACTGAAAGTGGTTCTCAAAGATCCCAAATATGCGGACGGCTTTGATGTCTACCCCTTTAACTCCGGATATTTCATGTGTATCCGTCTCAAGGACGTCAACGCCGAAAAACTGCGGGTGCATCTGCTGGATAACTACGGGGTCGGCCTGATTTCCATGGGAGATAAAAATATCCGTGTGGCCTTCTCCTGCCTGGAAGAAAAGGATGTTACCACCTTGTTTGATATTATCCTCAGTGGTATTAACGATCTGAGAAAGGCCTAAGACCCTCAAAGCCCAGGCCAAAGACCAAAGCCAAAACAGAAGATAAGCGAAAACGACATGAGTTTTTCAAAGTCAAAAAGCGTCGATCTGAAATACGCCACCAAATGGATGTTCTACTTTGTGCTCATCGGAATCATTGCCGGATTCGGGGCCGTTTTATTCCATTACCTCTGCGGTCTGGGCATGCACTATTTTTTGGATATGATGGCCGGCTACCGCCCTGGAAATCCCGCCGGTGAGCACCTGCTGCTACCCCATACGGACACCCCTTTCAACCAATGGATGCTCCTGATCCTTCCGGCATTGGGAGGGGTGATTTCCGGCTGGCTGGTGTATACCTTTGCCCCGGAAGCCGAGGGGCACGGCACGGATGCAGCCATTGACGCCTACCATCACAAAGGGGGAATGATACGTGCCAGAATCCCCATCATCAAAACCATTGCCTCCACCATCACCCTGACAACGGGTGGGTCCGGCGGAAGGGAAGGGCCCATCGCCCAGATCGGGGCGGGGTTCGGATCATTTCTGGCCACCAAGTTCAACCTGTCTGAACGTGAACGTCGGATCATGATGGCAGCCGGTATCGGTGCCGGTGTCGGCTCCATTTTCCGCGCCCCCCTGGCCGGCGCGCTGTTTGCGGCTGAGGTGCTTTACCGTGATCCGGACTTCGAGTCCGAGGTGATTATCCCGGCCGGGATCTCCTCTGTGGTAGCCTATTGCATCTTCTGCCTGGTATTCGGCTGGGGATCATTGTTCGACTCCCCGGCGTTCAAGTTTGAAAATCCCCTGGAGCTGGGACCCTACATCGTGCTTGCCGGTGTCCTGGTGGTCACCGGCGCCCTCTACGTCAAGGTATTCTACGGAATCATCGACCTGTTTAGAAAACTAAAGGTGCCCAACCACATAAAACCTGCTATCGGCGGCCTGTGCACCGGTATCATCGGTTTTTTCCTGCCCTACACCCTGGCCTTCGGTTACGGCCTGGCCCAGGACGCCATTTTCAATAAAGTGTCCATTTCCGTGCTTTTGGCCCTGGCCATCGGCAAAATTTTTACCACGGCCTTCTCCATCGGTTCCGGTGGTTCAGGCGGGGTTTTCGGCCCGTCAGTGGTCATTGGCGGGGCCATGGGCGGAGCTGTGGGCAAGGTGTTCAACATGTTGATGCCCACAGTGGTCACCCAGCCCGGGGCATTTGTAATCGTGGGTATGGCAGGTTTCTTCACAGCCGTATCTAACACCCCCATCTCCACCATCATCTTTGTCAGCGAGATGACCAACTCCTATCATCTGCTGCTGCCAAGCCTGCTGGTGTGCTCCCTGTGTTACCTGCTGGCCAAGCGGTGGACCATCTTTGAAAACCAGGTCAAAGCCAGGGTGGATTCCCCGGCCCATGCCGGTGAATTCATGATGGATATCCTTCAGACCATGAAAGTGGAAAATCTGGAACACCTGATCAAGAAGGTGAGGGTGGTAAACGAAGATATGCCCTTCAGTCAGTTTAAAAAGATATTCCAGACCACCAAACAGCATTATTTTCCGGTGATGAATGGGAAGGGGGAATTTGTGGGGATCTTTTCCTCCACGGATATCAGGGAAGTCATCTTCACCAGCCACCTGGAAGAACTGGTGGTAATGAAGGACATCATGATTTCGGGCCTGATTACCACCACCATGTCCGAAGATCTCAACGCGGTGCTTCACAAACTGACCCAGAAAAACATCGATGCTCTGCCGGTTGTACGCGAAGACAACCCCAAAGCCTTTGAGGGACTGATCTACCGACGGGACATCATCAACCACTACAATTATCACATTAAAAAGATCAGAGAATAACGCAAGGCGGCCTGAACCCGTCCGCCAGGTATGATTCGCTAATAGATGACCTGATGCAGAAACAATCCCCTGGCCGGTGCCGTTGCCCCGGCCAGGGTTCTGTCACAAGATGACAGTACCTGGCAAAATTGCTGCTCGGACAGTTTGCCGGCTCCGGCATCCTTCAGGGTTCCCACTATATTTCTTACCATATTCTTTAGAAATCCGGAGGCCGATATCCGGAACACCAGGATATTCTCACCGTCCTTCTGCCACGTGGCCTCGAACACCTGTCTTACTGTGGATGACCTGGGGCTGCCGGTGTTCTCAAAGGCCTTGAAATCATGAGCACCAACCAGGTGCTCCGCGCACTTGTTCATGGCATCCATATCCAGCGGACGATTCACATGCCAGACGTAGTCACTGCCGATGGCAGAAGGCTCCCGGCGATTGAGTATATAGTACCGGTACTCCTTTGATTTAACCCAGTACTGGGCATGGAAATCCTGGGGAACGGTATCACAGGCCATCACCACCACCGGATGACGCATCATGCTGTTGACCCCTTTTTTTATGGCTTCCGGTGTCAGCCGGGTATCGGCATGGAAATGAGCCACCTGTCCCCGGGCATGCACCCCCGCATCGGTCCTGCCGCTGCCGTGGATCCGGATTTCCTGGTTGAGGATGATGCTCAGGACGGATTCCAGCGCTGCCTGGATCGTGGGCTTATCCGCCTGGCGCTGCCAGCCGAAAAAACGGGTGCCGTCGTATTCAATAACCAGTTTGAAATTTTGCATGGGATTAATCTGCGTTTTTTTGATCAGCCAGGACCTGCTTAACTTTCTCATTGGCGCCGGCAATGTGTTGGGACAGGAGAATGGCGGTTTCAGGCCCAAGGATTTCGCTATACTTCAGATACAGGCACTTATAGGCTTCGGCCACCTTGGAGCGAAGCGCATCTGCCTTTGGGGTGGGGTGGACAAAGGCCACCTTTCCCCGGCTGATTTTCCTGACAAGTTTCTTTTTCACCAGGGCATCCACAAACCGCGTCACGGTAGAAGGGTTTAACTGCAGCAGGCGGCTCAGATCCTTGGGGCTGATGCCCGGGGTTTCAAATACCAGCAGCAAGAGGGAGGCATGGGCAGGGGAGAGTTTCAACCCTGCAAACTCGGCTTCGGCAAGCTTGAGCAAGTGCCTGGAAAAAGCATTGGTATTAAAGAACAGGCAACTGTCCAAAAAATTTTGTTTGGGCGCGGGCATGGGCGGTCCTTGTCTGTGTGTTGCACATACAAGTATTATCTTTGTATTCCGGTGTCAAGCGATTCGGGCAGGCTCCGCACGTTTAATTCACGATCCCAAGACAGGTTACCGTTGCTTTGAAGGCAAACGTGTATGAACTGACAATGATGCAGCAGGCAATGTCCGTTTTGATGATGGAATAGCTTTTATTTCACTATAGATACTTGAGATATTGATCTGCGGGGATAGGTTTGGGAAAGTCGTCATCTTTAAGCATAGGCACGTTAAAACCATGGGAATTTAACCATGACACAGCTTCATCAAGAACATGAAAATATTGCCAGTGAAACACACCGTTAAAATCTTTGTTTCTCTGGTCCAGAAGATACTTTCCAACTTGAATGTTTGTGGGCTCCAGATAATACGCATTATAAAGCGCCTTGTAATATCCCGATAAAAAATGATGGAGTTCTTTTATTTTTGCCCCACATTCAGGGGTTTCCAATCCCCAATTTCTGCCATCAATGATGATGCACCGGGTCAAATCAGGTTTGGATTCAACTCTTTTTCTAAGAAGCGCATCATATATTTCAGCACATTCCAGGTTCCAAGAGCCGGATGCGACCAACAGCGTATAATTTTCTTCAAATTTAAAGGCAAATGATCCATGTGGGTCCATACGATACGATAAACCAAAAGTTTTTTTTTTGTCAATCGATAAAGCCATCGGGCAGGGCTTTACTGATGAACGTTGTTTCCTGTATCGGTCTGTTGGTTCCGGAATCGGCCATCGTGTCGATTTACATCAATTTTGACCGTTGTATCATGACACAATCGGCAAGCACCAGGGCTGCCATGCTTTCAACAATGGGCACCGCCCGGGCTACCACACAGGGATCATGGCGCCCCTTAGCCTCCAGCACCACAGGATTTCCCTTGAAATCCGATGTTTGCTGGGGCAGGCCAATGGTGGCAGGGGGTTTGAAGGCCACACGGAAAACAACGGGCTCTCCATTTGAGATCCCCCCTTGAATCCCGCCGCTGAAGTTGGTTGCGGTGCCCAGTTTCCTGCCTTTCAGCACAAAGGGATCATTGTGTACGGACCCTTTCATACGCACACCACTGAACCCTGAGCCGATTTCAAACCCTTTGGTGGCTGGAATAGACAGCATTGCCCGGGCCAGCATGGCTTCAAGTTTGTCAAAAACGGGCTCTCCAAGGCCGGCAGGTACATGCCTGCACACACAGGTAATGATACCCCCGAGGCTATCTTTGGCATCCTTGGCCGCCTCAATACCGGCTTCCATCTTCTTTGCCGCTGACTGATCCGGGCACCGTATGGCTGTTGCGTCCACATCTGCCCGGCTCAGTTTTTCAATGTCCGGCAGGGAGGCCTTTATATCGGCGACCTGACTTACCCAAGCCACGATGTCTATCCCATGGACCTTGCGCAAAAGTGTCTCTGCAATGGCGCCACCGCACACCCGGCCGATGGTTTCCCGGGCAGACGACCTGCCTCCACCGCTGGAAGCCCGGATACCATATTTTTTTTGATAGGTGAAATCCGCATGGGAGGGACGGGGGATATCGGCCATATCCGAATAATCCCCGGGGATCTGGTCACGGTTCGGAACAAACATGGAGATGGGGGTGCCAAGCGTTTTTCCGTTCTCAACTCCGGATTGGATCTCCACCCGGTCCGATTCCGAGCGCTGGGTGGCCACAGCACTCTGCCCGGGCCGCCTGCGGTCCAACTGGGGCTGGATATCCGCTTCACTCAGGGTCATTCCGGGCAGACAACCGTCAACGACAGCGCCAACCCCTTTACAATGAGACTCCCCGAAAGTGCTGACTTTGAATATGGTTCCGAATGTGCTTGTCATGACTTGGTTCCTTTGCATCAGCCAACTCAACGAACATGTCGAATTGGTATTTTATCATTATGGCTCGTTTGGTTTCCTTTCCTCTGTCCGAACAACCTTCTATTTATTGTAAGCGGTGAAACCCAATTCACAAGTCAAATCCGGAATAAAAACACACCCCGGGCTGCCAAACCATTTACATCTTGGTTGAACAACCTTATTATGGCCCCACACCACAAAAGATACCGTCCAAAAAGGAGAATAAATATAGCATGAAAGGATTCAGGTTTGCCGGAATAGCCGCCGGAATAAAAAAGAAAGAAGGACTGCGGGACTTAGGGCTTATCGTGGCGGATACGCCCTGCACGGCTGCCGCCTTGTTTACCCGGAACAACGTTGTGGCAGCTCCGGTTATCCTTGGAAAAAAAACCGTTGCCGACGGCAGGCTGCAGGCGATCCTGGCCAATGCCGGCAATGCCAACTGCTTCACAGGTGAAAAGGGATTGGAAGATGCCAGGGCCACTGCCCAAAAGACCGCCGCCGCTTTAGGCATTTCACCTGATCTGGTATTGGTTTCCTCCACCGGTGTGATAGGGCAGCCGCTGCCCATGGGCAAATTTGAAACGGGTATCCCGGAAGTGGCTAAGGCCCTTGACACGGGAATCATTGAAGATTTTGCAGACGCCATCCTCACCACGGACACCTGTCGTAAGATCGTGCGAAAGACAGGTCAGGTCAATACCGGTTCCGGAAAAAAAACGTTCCATATCTTAGGAGTAGCCAAGGGCTCTGGAATGATACGGCCGGACATGGCCACCATGCTGGCCTATGTCCTTACGGATGTCGCCATCAGTTCTAAAAATCTGAAATCAGCACTGTCCCATGCCAACGAACGTTCCTTTAACAGGATCACCGTGGATGGGGATACCTCCACCAATGATACACTGGCCTGCCTGGCCAGCGGGGCAGGGCAGGCGGTGATTGATGATGAGGTCACCCTTGCCGTATTTCAAAACGCTCTGGACGAGGCCTGTTATGAGCTGGCACGTATGATTGTCCGTGACGGAGAAGGGGCGACCAAGGTGGCCGGAATTACCGTTAAAGGTGCCGCCACCCAGGAAGATGCTTTCAAGGCCGCAGAAGCCATTGCCCATTCCCCCCTGGTGAAAACGGCCATTTACGGAGAAGATCCCAACTGGGGGCGGATTACTGCAGCAGCCGGAAGGTCTGGGGCCCAAGTGGTTCAGGATAAAATGGATCTGTATTTTGGCGATGTCCGCCTGGTGATCCAGGGGCAATGGCAGGGACCGGAAGCAGAAGGGAAAGCAGCCGTTCTAATGAAGGCCGAAGATATCGATATTGTCCTGGATCTAAATCTTGGCCATCATTGCGATCATTTTCTTTTCTGCGATTTCAGTGAGAACTACGTCAGAATCAATGCAGATTATAGGACTTGAGTTTATGCGGCTTCAGAAATTTTTAGCCCATGCAGGTATTTGCTCAAGACGGAAGGCAGAAGCACATATCCTGGAAGGCCGGGTCACGGTGAACGGTGAAAAAATAACAACCCTGGGCACCCAGGTGGACCCCGGTCAGGATACGGTAAGGTTCAATGGAAAAAAGGTTGCCCCCCCTGCCCGGGCACGCGGCTTCACCTATATTGCCGTGAACAAACCCAAAGGGGTGGTGACCACCTGCGCACAGGAAAACGCAAGGATCATCCTGGATCTTGTCCCCATCGATAAACGTGTCTACCCGGTGGGACGGCTGGATAAGGATTCCATCGGGCTGGTACTGCTCACCGATGACGGGGAACTGCACAACAGGCTCTCCCACCCCTCCCACGACCATGAAAAGGAGTATGTGGTCACAACCGTTCATCCCATAAAAGACAAGGCGCTGAAGGCCATGGCCGCAGGGATGTTCATAGACGGGAAAAAAACCCGGCGGGCCCGGGTGACCCGGATATCTAAAAACGGATTTAAAATTATTCTCAAGCAGGGACTCAACCGGCAGATCCGGAAGATGGTGGGAAAAACCGGCAACAAGGTTGATATGCTCAAGCGGGTGCGCATGGCAAATATCAACCTTGGCGGTTTAAAGCAGGGCAAGTGGCGGTATCTCACCGATGAAGAGGTGAAAAAACTACACCAGTGATTGAATACCGATACTCTTTCGGATCTTGTCCAGGAAGGGAACGGAAAATTCCCTGGCCTTGACCGCCCCCTTCTGAAGAACGGCTTCAATATCTCCCGGATTCTGGATCAGTTCATCATATCTTTTGCGGGGGGCTTTCAGGATCTCATTGATATATTCGAACAACTCCTGCTTGGCCGTCCCCCAGGCAATGCCTTCCCTGTAACGGGCCGCCAGGGCGTTGGTTTCTTCTGCCGTGGCAAAGGCCTTATAGATGGAAAAAATGGTGCAGGACTCCGGATCTTTGGGCGCTTCAGGCGGCAGAGAGTTGGTCTGGATCTTCATGATCATCTTGCGCAGACGCTTCTCGGTATCGAACAGGGGGATAAAGTTGTTGTAACTCTTGCTCATCTTGCGGCCGTCCAGGCCGGACAGAACCGATGCCGTCTCATCCACCACAACCTCGGGAAGGATGAACAGTTTTTTATAGGTATGGTTGAACCTTGCTGCAATGTCCCGGGTCATTTCCAGATGCTGGATCTGATCTTTTCCCACAGGCACCTTTCTGGCGTTGAACATCAGGATATCTGCGGCCATGAGCACCGGATAGGAGAACAGGCCCATGGTCACCCCTTTGTCAGGATCTTTCTGCTTTTGTTCCTCATTTTCCTGGACTGCGGCCTTATAGGCATGGGCGCGGTTCATCAGTCCCTTGGCGGTCAGGCAGGTCAGTATCCATGTCAGTTCAGGGATTTCAGGGATGTCCGACTGGCGGTAAAAGACACAATTATCATAATCCAGCCCCAATGCAATCCATGCGGCGGCGATTTCCAAAGCGGACTGCCGGCGTTTCTTGGGGTCGTCATTCTTAATCAGGGAATGGTAATCGGCCAGAAAGTAATAGGAGGTAAGGGCCGGGTCCTTGCTGGTTTCAACAGCCGGACGGATGGCACCGACATAGTTGCCTAAATGCGGGGTACCGGATGTGGTGATGCCGGTCAAAAAATCTGCGTTTTTCATTTTGCTTCCTAAATAAATTACAGGGTTGCTGACACAGGGGAACTACCAGAAAAAGCAGCGTTTATCAACCCTGATCATCCGTTCATATCCAAGTCTCATTTGATCAATTCATTTTCGATGGCGTACCGGGTGGCAAACTCAAGCTCTTCTCTGCGGGTGGTCAACCGCCCGGAAAGCTTTTCGTCAATGATCAGGTTTAAAATCCGGGTGTAGACCGGGCCGGGTTGTATGCCGATGGCCAACAGGTCTTTGCCCCGGGTAAGCGGTGTCACATACCGGTGCCGGGTGTGGAAGTTGGAAATGGCCTTCTGGACCGCTTCGTTTTTTGTCAATGCCATCATGTACAAGAGGCATTCCGTTTTGAAATTGATAAGCGCCCAGTACATTTCCTGGCGCGATACGGGGAACCTGTTTTCAATATGGCTGAGTCTGTTCTCGGCCTTGTACCGCCGTTCCATCAGCAGACGCCGCTCACGGACCGGGATCATGAGTCGCTCCATAATTTCCTCACAGACACGGTAGGGCCGCCTGTAAAGCAGGGCCATAAAGTATACCGCCCACCTGGGATAGTCTTCATCTAAATAAAGCAGGTCATGCCAGGTTAAGGCCCGCTTGGCGGATTCAAGTAGCTCGTAAGTATTGGGCGTAATGGTCAGTTCCTTGTGAATCGCCTTTTCTATCCCGTATTCCGTCATAATTTCCACAGCCGGTATGGGATTGTCTTCGGAAAAGATCTGTTTGAGTTCCGAAAGCACCCGCAACCCGCTCAAATGCTTGAACGTATCAATTTTCACGGCGTTTTTAATCAGGTTGGAGGTCACCTTGCCGATGTTGAAGCCGAACCGGTTGGCAAATTTGATGGCCCTAAATATCCGTGTGGGGTCCTCCACAAAGCTCAGGTTATGGATAATCCGGATGGTTTTGTCTTTCAGGTCCCTGCCCGCACCGAAATAATCGATCAGGGTGCCGTAATTATCCGGATTCAATGCGATGGCCAGGGTATTGATGGTGAAATCCCGCCGGGCCAGATCCATCTTGATGGAGGAATGCTCCACAATGGGCAGGGCGGCTGGCATGGTGTAATATTCAAGCCTGGCCGAAGCCACATCCACCTTGAACCCGTCCGGAAAAACAATGACGGCAGTGTTGAACTTATGGTGGGTATTGACCCTGCAGCCATGCTTTTTGGCATAGTATTTGGCAAAGGCGATACCGTCTCCTTCCACAACCACATCAACGTCTTCTATGGGTCTGTCCAGCATCAGGTCGCGTACGAATCCCCCCACCACGTAAACTTCCAGGCCCAGATCCAGGGCCGTGACGCCGATGTCCTTGAGCAAGGAGGCAATCCGGTCGTCAAGCCGCTGTTCCAGCAGATGGCGTACGAATTTCTTTTTGGTATTGGGACGGTTGACCATCCGCTTTTCAGCCCGGGCAATCTCCCGGTTGTGTTCAACCAGATAGTCCAGCAGATCGGTGCGGGTGATCACCCCCAAAATTCTCCCATTTTCCATAACAGGGAGAACCCGCTGCTTTGCCTCAATAATCTTCTCTTCGATCTCTTTAAGGTCTGCGTCCGGGGCCACCCTCATGGCCTCCGAATTGATGTACTCGCGCACCGCTTGTTTGCCCAGTTTATGAAACTGAAGTTTTTCAACCACCTGCCTCGTGATATACCCTTCATAGGCCCCTGTCGCACCATCCACTGCGAGCAGGGAATTGATATTGTACCGGGTCATCAGCTTTGCGGCATCTTCACAGGGTCTTGCCGCGTCAATGGTGATGGCCGGAGAAGACATGAGTTTTTTGGTCACCTGGATGCTTGTCAGTTGCCGGGTCAGCAATTCCAGAAGGCGCAGCTCTACCTGGGGAAGGGTTTGATTTTCCACCTTTGCAGAAGCGGCATAGCTGTGGCCACCGCCGCCGAACTCCGTCAATAGTTTGCCCACATCCACTTCAGGGATCCTGTTGCGGGCGATTATATTTATTTTGGTGCCCATGAGCACCACGGTAAAAAACACATCCAGGTTCTCCATGCGGACGATTTTCTGGACAATGGATGCAAGATCTGTAATGTAGGACGGGGAAGAAATGGTGGACAGGTGCACCGCGATGCCGTTGATATGGTGAACGGTCATTTCGTTGAGCAGTTCATTTAACCACGTTACCTGCTCGGTTTTCATCTCCTTGACCACGAGATTTGCGATCGTATTCAGGCTGGCACCACAGGATACCAGGTAACCTGCCTGGATGAAATCCGCCGGGGTGGTGGAGGAATAAGTGAAATTTCCTGTGTCCTCATAAATGCCCAGGGCCATCACGGTGGCCTCTTCGGGGGTTACCTCTATTTGTTTTTCCCTCAGCAGTTCACAAAGAATGGTGGTGGTGGCCCCGTAGGGTTTTGATACATCTTTTGTGCCCCGGATTTCACCGGGCATAGGGGGATGATGATCGTAGATATCAATGGTAATATCCCCCCTATTGAGTAAGTCAGCCACCCCGGTCAACCGCCCTTTTTGTCGGGTATCCACGATTACCAGCCGGTTGGTTTCCGAGTAATCCAGGGCCGTGGGATCCGCCATGTTGAATAGATAACTCATGGAATGGATGAAAAAATCCCTCAGGCTTTTCTCCTGGGAACCGGGAAATATGATTACGGCACCCGGATAAAGCTTCTGGGCCGCCAGCATGGCACCGATAGCATCAAAATCCGCATTCACGTGACTGGTGATGATGGTTCGGGCTGTCATCTTTTTTTTGACCAACGATTGACTCCTGTTGAAAAGGTGGTCCGCAATTTATATACTAAACAGGTCCAATTTACAAATAACCAGACATAGATCAGGACAGGTGCTGACGCGTCAGGCGAATGGAATCAGTCTTGCATGCATACAAACTTGATATTTAGGATGGTGCACCATCTGCACCATGCACATAACACCCATACAACTTGAAGGATAAACCATGGCTGAAATTTACGTGTGGAAAGGAAAAAATCCAAAAGGGAAAAAAATCAAGGGTGAGATGGAAGCAGAGAGTCGGGATCAGGTCCGGCTTAGCCTTGAACGCCGAAAAATAAATGTCACCAACATCAAGAAAAAGCCAAAAGATATATTTGAAAACATCGAATTTTTCCAGCCAAAGGTCACTGAAAAAGATGTCATCATCTTTTCGAGGCAGTTTTCCACAATGATTGATGCAGGCCTTCCCTTGCTGCAGTGCCTGGACATACTCCAGTCTCAGCAGGAGAACCCCACCTTCAAAAAACAGCTCAAAAAAATAAAAGAGGCGGTGGAATCCGGCGAAACCTTTGCAGATGCACTGAAACGGTACCCCAAGGTATTCAACGAACTCTTTGTCAATATGATTGCCGCGGGTGAAGCAGGCGGTATTCTGGATGTAATTCTCCAACGATTGTCCGCTTACATGGAAAAGATGGCCAAACTAAAAAAGCAGGTCAAAGGCGCCATGACCTATCCGGCCATCACTATCGTGGTGGCGATCATTGTTGTGACTATTATCCTTGTTTTTGTTATCCCGGTTTTTGAGGACATGTTCGCCAGCATGGGATCATCGCTGCCAGGTCCCACACTGATGGTTGTGGCATTGAGTGACTTTGTCATCACCAACTTCATGTATATCTTCGGAGGGCTTTTCGGGACAATTTTTCTGCTGCGAAGGACCTATAAAACAAAAAAAGGGCGGATCATGATGGATGACTTATTTTTACGCCTGCCGGTGGTAGGCATCCTGATCCGGAAGGTTGCCGTGGCAAAATTCACCCGGACCACCTCCACCATGATTTCAAGTGGCGTCTCCATTCTTGAAGCCTTGGACATTGTCGGTAAAACATCGGGTAACAAGATCGTTGAATTTGCCATTCAGGATGTGAAGGTGGGCATTGCAGAAGGGCGTTCCATGGCAGATCCATTGCTTGAAAGCGGGGTGTTTCCGTCCATGGTTTGCTCCATGATCGCCGTTGGTGAGTCCACAGGGGCCCTGGATACGATGATGGAAAAAATTGCAGATTTCTACGACGAGGAAGTGGACCAGGCGGTGAAAAATCTGACGGATATGATCGAGCCCTTCATGCTTGTTTTCCTTGGGGTTGTCGTAGGCGGCCTGGTCATCGCCATGTACCTGCCGATTTTCTCAATGGCAGGGTCCATTGGATAAGCCGGTGGCGCCCCGGTCCTTAAAGGACAGCAATGCCCTGTCGGGTCAGATCAGATGGCTGATACTTGCCAGAGCCGTCTTTGCCATTGTCCTGATTTTCTCAACCCTGTTTTTTGCCAACAACGAAACAGGGTCAAGCCTGAGCCAGCCCTTTTTATCCCTTTATAAAATGGCGGCGGTTGTGCTGCTGATGTCGCTCGTCTATATTTTCTGGCTGAACCGCAAGACTCACCTGGTACTGCTGGCCTATGTACAGACAGCAGCGGATACGGTTCTTGTCACAGTGATCATATTTGTCACCGGCGGCTTTGAAAGCATCTTCACCTTTTTATATCTTCTTGTCATCATATATACGGCCATGCTGCTTCTCCAGCAGGGCAGCTTTGTGGCGGCCACGCTCTCCAGCATTCAATACGGCCTGCTGATCGAATTTCAGTACTTCAACATCATTGAACCCTTTGCCCAGGGAACGCCACTGTCTTTGGGCGTTGACGAAGCACAGATTGTCTACCGTATCGTTATCACCATTGCCGCCTGCTTTGCCGTCGCCGCACTGAGCGGAATTCTATCCTTCCAGCTCAAAACAGCCCGCCAGGAGCTTAAAATCACCCAGGAACATTTAAAGCGGGTGGAGAAAATGGCGGCCGTGGATGAAATCATCTCAGGTATTGCCCATGAAATTAAAAATCCCCTGGCATCCCTGTCCGGCTCCATCCAGATGCTCAGGGACGACCGTGACGGCGCCCACCAGGAAAAACTCATGCAGATCATTCTCCGGGAGACGGATCGGCTCAAACAGATCGTCAATGATATCCGCCTGATATCAAGGCCTAGAAAAACCAATGCCAAACGGCTGAACATGGCTGCAGCCATCGACGATGTGGTCACCTTGTTTTTGAACACTCCGGAATGGAAATCCAGAATAGAACTATCCACCCGCATTGAAAAAGAGCTGTCCGTGATCATGGACCCCGTACACATGCAGCAGGTCCTGTGGAACCTGGTTAAAAACGCCGCAGAAGCCATAGAAGGCACCGGAAAGATCATCATTACCTTAGACGCCCCCAGAAACAAACGGGTATATCTGACCATTCGCGATACCGGCCAGGGGATACCCAGTGAAAAAGCGTCACACATCTTCGATCCTTTTTTTACCACCAAACCAGAAGGCACCGGCCTGGGCCTGCCCATCATCCACAGGATCATCGATACCTATGACGGCATGATCGACTTTGAAAGCGTTCCTGGAAAAGGCACCTTATTCACCTTGATTTTCAACAATCCGTATTCCCGTGCACTCCCTGAGTGATGCTTAACAACTGCTTGACATTGGTCCCCAAAAAAGGATATTTTACCATGTTTTAAGGTCTGACAGCCCTTGGCCGATTAGGTGAGTCCGAAAAGAGCGACTCACCTGCGGCAGGCAAATCAGGCAGCATTGTTAACAGAACGCGTTTAATAGATTAATCTGCGTATATAAAAATAGATGAAAGTAATGTCCCATGGATAAAACAAGCAAGTTGCTCAACCTGCGCAAAGAAAAAATCAACGAGCTCAAAGACGGCGGCGTTCAGCTTTACCCCAACGATTTCACCCCCACATGCACTGTACCCGAAGTAAAAAAAGTGATCGAAAATGAGACCGATACTTTGGGGGAAACGGGCAGGAAATTTAGCCTGGCCGGCCGGATGATGGCAGTCAATAAAATGGGTAAATCCTCCTTTGTCCGCTTTCAGGACAGCGGTGAGCAGATGCAGGTCTATATCCAGAAAAACAAGGTGGGAGATGATACATACGCCTTGTTCAAAAAACTGGACATTGGTGATTTTATAGGCGTTTCCGGCCCCCTCTTTCAGACCCGGACCGGAGAGTGGACCGTTCTGGCAGAAGAGTTCAGACTGCTGTCCAAGTCCGTCAGACCGCTGCCGGAAAAATTTCACGGCATAAAGGATCCTGAAAAAAGATATCGCCAGCGCTATCTCGATCTCATCATGAATGAAAAGGCCAGGGATATCTTCACCAAAAGAAGTGCCATTGTGTCAGCCATGCGCCGTTTTTTCGAAGATAAGGGGTTTATGGAAGTGGAAACCCCGATGATGCAGCCCCTTCCCGGCGGTGCCGAAGCAACCCCGTTTAAAACCTGGCACAACGCTTTGGGCATGGAGCTTTTCCTGCGCATCGCCCCTGAACTCTACCTGAAACGGCTGGTGGTCGGCGGGTTCGAAAAGGTTTTCGAGATCAACCGAAACTTCAGAAACGAAGGGGTATCCACCCGCCATAACCCTGAGTTTACCATGGTTGAGTTCTACCAGGCCTACGCCACCTATGAAGATCTGATGGATCTGACCGAAATCATGTTCGAAGAAATTGTACGGCAGGTCACCGGCGATTCCAGCCTGGAATATCAGGGGCAAACCATTGACTTTTCCAGGGGATGGCGCAGGATACCCATGGTGGAATCCCTGTCCGCCATCGGCGGCATAGACCCTGATATATTAAATGATACCCAGGCGCTCCTGGATCACGCAGAAAAAAACAATATTCATATCACCAAAAAAGACAGGCACGGCAAGGTCTTAACTAAGCTTTTTGATGCCCTGGTGGAACCCAAGCTGATTCAGCCCACTTTTATCACCGGATACCCGGTGGAGGTCTCCCCGCTGTCACGCAAAAGTGATACAGACCCCGAACTCACCGACCGGTTCGAACTCTTCATTGCCGGCCGGGAAATTGCCAACGGATTTTCCGAAATCAACGACCCGGAAGACCAGCACAACCGTTTCCTGATGCAGGTTCGCCAGAGGGATGAGGGGAACGACGAAGCACACATCATGGACACCGACTACGTGGAAACCCTCGAGTACGGCATGCCCCCCACAGCCGGCGAAGGCATCGGCATCGACCGTCTTGTCATGCTGCTGACGGATTCACCTTCCATACGAGAAGTTATTCTTTTCCCCCACATGAAAAATAACGCTTAGCGGCCCGGCCTGATGGCAGTCGAATACTTCATAGCGAAAAAATACCTCAGGGCAAAACGGAAAGAAGGGTTCATCTCATTGATCACCTTTCTTTCCGTTGCCGGCGTCATCCTCGGCGTGATGGCCCTGGTGGTGGTGATTGCCGTCATGAGCGGCGCTGAAACAGAATTCCGAAAGCGAATTCTGGGGCTGGAACCCCACATGCTGGTGATGAATTACGGGGGGACATTTCAAGATAAAGAAGGCATGGCAAACCGTATCAGAAGCATTGAGGGGGTAGCGGCCGTTTCTCCTTTATTGTTCGGGCAGGCCATGATCCGGACATCCCGTTCCTTTTCAGGTGTCATGGTAAGAGGTGTCACCCCCGATACCGGGGCTGCCCTGATCAAGGATTTGACACCGGATGAACTGACTCGGGCCCTTGCAAAAGGGGAAAAAAAGGGGGATTTGCCGGGCATTGTACTCGGCAAGGAACTGGCCAATTCCATCGGCGTGATCACCGGGGACACCATCCTGCTTATGACCGCCAAAGGCATCATTTCCCCCATCGGCCAAATTCCCTCCATGAAACGGTTTGTCGTGGGCGGCACCTTCTCTTCGGGTATGTCCGAGTATGACAGCATGCTTGCCTATGTGCACCTGGACCAGGCCCAATCCCTTGTCCGTGCGCCTGACAGAATCTCGGCCCTGGGTATCTGGCTGAACGATGTGTTCCAGGTGAAGCCCATGGCCGAAAACCACCTGGGGTTTATAAAGTACCCCTTTTACATCAGGGACTGGATGGACATTAACCAAAGCCTGTTCTCCGCACTGAAACTTGAAAAATCCGCCATGTTTGTCATCCTGACCCTGATTATCCTGGTCGCGGCCTTCAATATCGCCAGTGCCCTGATCATGATGGTAATGGAAAAAACCAAAGACATTGCCGTGCTCAAGGCCATGGGGGCCACCCATAAAACCATCCGTCGCATCTTTATTATCAAGGGAATGATCATCGGTGTTTCCGGAACGATCATCGGCACGGTGTCAGGGATTCTTGTCTGTTACGTACTCAAAAAATACGAATTTATCCGGCTGCCGGAGGCATACCCATTTTCAACCCTGCCGGTCCAGCTTGAATATGCCGATGTCGCGCTCATCGCCGTATCGGCCATAGTGATCTGTTTTCTGTCCACCCTGTACCCGTCTTACAAGGCGTCCAGAATGGACCCCGTGGAGGCCATTCGATATGGATAATGCACCGCTGGTGACTCTGGAAGGCATCAGTAAGACATTCCAGTCCGAATCATCGGACGCCGAAGGTCTGACAATTCTCAAAAAAGCAGATTTTGATGTAAAAAAGGGTGAAACCATCGCTGTGGTCGGTGCCTCGGGTATCGGAAAATCCACACTGCTCAATATCATCGGCACCTTGGATAAACCGGATGAAGGGCACCTGGTTTACAAAGGCAAAAACCTGCTTTCTTTAGGAGACGACGCCCTGGCCCGTTTCAGGAACCGGAAAATCGGATTTGTCTTCCAGTTCCACTACCTGCTGCAGGGCTTTACAGCGCTGGAAAATGTCATGTTGCCGGGGCTGATCGCCGGAAAACCCAAAAAAAGTATTGAAAAGCAAGCTGCAAATATGCTTGAAAGAGTAGAACTTGATAACCGGCTTTACCACCGGGTGGAAGAACTTTCCGGTGGGGAACAGCAACGGGTGGCCATAGCCAGAGCCCTTGCCATGAAACCGGACATGCTTCTGGCAGATGAACCCACGGGCAACCTGGATGCAAAAAACTCAGACAAGGTGCACCGGATGATGCTGGAACTGAACAAAGATTTAGACATGACAATTATCGTCGTAACGCACAACAACGCACTGGCCGATATGATGGGCCGCAAGGTCACCCTTGAAGAGGGTAAAATTACGGCGGCTTAATACTTAGGGAAACCAGACTCAGGAAAAAATTTATGAAAAAGATTACCATTGGTTTTGGATTGGCTATTAGCCTCTTTTTGTCTTGTATCACTGTGCTGCAGGCTCAGGAACAGGTGAGTGTGGCTGTGTTTCCCTTTGAGGTCCAGGCAGCAGCTCCCAACAGCCAGGTCAAGACCGTACTGCCCCAGATGCTCAAGGACAAACTTGAAAAAGACGGTGCCAAAGTGGTTCTTACGGACACCTCCTTGGATGTCTCGGACTGGGGCTATCCTGATTTTCGCCGGGAGGGCATCCGGCTGGGTGTGGACTGGATTATCCTTGGGCATGTTTTCATTTCCGGACAGCGGATGAGTATCGACAGTACCATGTACAGTGTATACGAAGACCGCGCGCCCTTTACCTATTTTTCACAGGCCCCGAACATGGGAGGCCTTTTCGGGGCGGTGTCCTCGCTTAGCAAGGACATTATCGGGCAGTTGTTCCAGAAACAGATCATCTCCGATATCCGCATCACCGGAAATAAACGGATTGAATCCGATGCCATCTCCCGGGTAATTAAAACCCAAACCGGGGAACTGCTCAATCCCGAGAGCCTTTCCTCCGACCTTCACCTGATCTATAAAATGGGGTACTTTGACGATGTTGTCGTGAAAAAAGAAACCCTCGACCGCGGGGTCGCCGTTGAATTCCAGGTAGCCGAAAAACCCAGCGTCAGAAACATCAAGTTTGCGGACAACAGCGTATACGAGGACGAAGAGTTGTCTCAGGTGGTGAGTACCTCCACCGGCTCCATTCTGAACGTGTATAAAATCAACAGTGACGTTGAAAAAATCAAACGGCTCTACTTTGAAAAAAACTACCACAATTGCCGGATTACCTATGACATCAAACCGCTGAAAAATGACCAGGCAGATATTATATTTACCATAAACGAAGGGGAAAAAATCAGGATCGAATCCATCGTTTTCGACGGTAACCACCATTTTTCAGATGATGACATCAAAGATGTCATGCAGACCCAGGAAAAGGGGTTCTGGTCATTTTTAACCCTGTCGGGCAATCTTGATGAAACCGAGTTGGACAACGATGTTATCAGAATAGAGTCGCTCTATAAAAACAACGGTTTTATAAACGTCAAGGTCTCGGATGCAGATATCAACCTGGGAAATGAAAGTATCACCATCAGTTTCAAGATTGAGGAAGGTGACCAGTATAAAACCGGCAAGGTGGAGGTCACAGGCGACATCCTGACCTCTGAGGCGGATCTGCTCGCCCTGTTGAAGTCGGAACCCAAGGAACTGTACAACCGGGAACTGATCCGCAAAGACATGATTACCCTGAGCGACCTCTACTCCAATGACGGATATGCCAATGTAAAAGTCAGCCCCCTGGTCAACAGAGACGAAGAGGCCAAAACGGTGAACATCATTTTCAACATTGCCAAAGGCGAACTGGTTTACTTCAACAGGATTACCATTACCGGAAACGCCAAAACCAAGGACAAAATCATCCGGCGGGAACTGGGCATTGAAGAGCAGGGACGCTACTCAATGAAAGGCCTCCAGCGAAGTTACAGAAACCTGGCCTACAAAGACTATTTCGAAAACATTGATATCCAGCCCGTGAAAACCGACAAACCCAACCAGCGGGATGTTGAAGTGAAGGTCACGGAAAAATCCACCGGCAACTTTTCCTTTGGCGGAGGCTTCAGCAGTGATGACGGACCCTTCGGCATGTTCTCCGTTGAAGAACGCAACCTGCTGGGCAACGGCCAGCACCTTAAATTTATGGCCAGACTGTCCGGTGAAAACGGATTGTTCACGATCGGTTTCACAGAACCCTGGATGTTTGACCGTCCCGTTTCAGCCGGGTTTGACATCTACAAGTCTGAAAATGAGTATGACCACTATGACAAGGATGCCATGGGGCTGACACTGAGAAGCTCCTATCGCAAATATTGGGATTATACCACCGTCGGCATCAAGTACAACATAGAGGACTTTGAAATCTACGATGTGGATTCATCCAATACAAATGTTGTGGAAGGGGACTATCTGAGTTCGAGCATTACGCCTTATATTTCCTATGACTCAAGAGACCACCGTTTTCTGCCCACAACGGGCATGTTTCATAAGATATCCTATGAATATGCCGGGGAATTCGTCGGCGGAGAGATAGACTTCAGCAGACTACTGGCGGAAACCGCCTACTTTTTCCCCCTGTTCTCCAAGGTGACCGGGGCGGTATATGCCAAAGGCGGTCTGCTCTGGGACAACACCGACAACGATATCAATATCGACTGGGAAAAATTCTACCTGGGTGGTATCAACTCCATCCGCGGGTATGACAACACCGACATCAACGGAACCTCATCCGGCAGCAGTATCGAAGAAGGCGGTGAGAAATACGTTCAGTTTAACCTTGAGATGATATTTCCGCTGCAGGAAGACGCCGGTGTCTACGGCGTTCTTTTCTTCGACGCCGGTGATGTGGCCAACGGTAAAGAAACCATTGATTTCGGCACCCTCTACTCATCTTCGGGGTTTGAACTCAGGTGGAATTCCCCCATGGGCCCCATCCGCCTGGCATACGGTGTTGCCATTGACGGGCAGGATGTGAAAGATACCGGCGAAGGTCAGTTTGACTTTTCCATCGGGGCCTTTTTCTAAACACAAAAATGAAAACCAATTTTAATAATCTTTTCGGAGGAACAATGAAAAAAGGATTCATCGCACTGGCAATCCTGACCCTTTTAACCCTGATGACCGGTACGGCATTTTCAGCTGACGTTGCCAAAATTGGCGTTATCAGTTTTGAAACCGTATTAAAGCAATCCAGCGCCGGCAAAGTGATGCAAAGTGAACTCAAGGCCCATTGGAACAAACTCAAAGAAAAACTGGAAACAGAAAAAAAGCGCATCGACGAAATGGCCCTGGCCTTTGAAAGGGAAAAACTGGTACTCAGCCCGGAGAAACAAAGAAACCGTGAACGGGAGATCCGGGACCAGTATGGTGATCTGAAAAAAACCAGTGCCGATTACACGGAAGACATGCGGATCATGGAAGCCAAGCGGGTGAACCAAATGCAGAAGGAAGTCTTTAAAATCGTCAATGAACTTGGCAAAAAAGAAGGCTATCTCATGATCCTTGAACGAAAGATCGGGGGAGTGATTTACGCGCCGGATCACGTGGATATTACCGAAAGTGTCATCAATGCCTACAACAAGTCATTCTCCAAGAAATAAAAAACAGAGAATCGCCTGAAATGCTCACAGTAGAACAGATTGCAGAAATGACGGGTGCCCGGATCATCTCCGGGCCTTCCGATCGCAGTGTCGCCGGTATATCATCTTTTGATGATGCAGGTTCTAATCATCTGACCTTTGCCGTTGACCAGGGGTATCTGTCGCGGCTTGACCAGAGCCGTGCGGCCGCCGTTCTGGTGCCCGAAGGCACGTCACCGGATGCTGCGAGCGGAAAAGTACTTCTGGTCCACACTGCGCCCAAGATCGCCTTTTTCAAGGTGGTTGAGTTCTTTTTTCCCACACCGGAAATGACGGCCGGCATTCACCCCACAGCGGTACTTGGAAAAAATGTGCAACTCGGGGAAGACATCGTAATCGAAGCCAATGTTTTTGTTGGTGACAATACCAGCATCGGCTCCGGCACCCGGATCATGGCAAATGCATATGTGGGTGACCATTGCCGTATCGGTGACGGGTGTGAGTTCAAACCCAACGTAACGGTGATGGATCGCAGCAGTATCGGAGACCGCGTCACCATCCATTCCGGAACGGTGATAGGATCGGACGGATACGGGTTTGCCCAGGCCGACGGCACACACAATAAATTGATCCACACCGGACATGTGGAGATCGGAGATGACGCCGAAATCGGCGCCTGCACCACCATCGACCGGGGCACTTTAGGCGTGACCCGCATCGGAAAAGGGGTAAAGATGGATAATCAGATCCATATTGCCCATAACGTCAAAATCGGGGACAATTCCCTGGTGGTGGCCCAGGTGGGCATCGCCGGAAGCACCAGCATCGGCAAGAACGTCATCATCGCCGGCAAGGCGGGCATTTCCGGCCATCTGACCATCGGGGACAACGCCATTGTCGGGCCCTACGCCGGGGTTTCGGCAAACGTTGCGGCCGGAGAAATCGTTTCCGGAATCCCGCACATGCCCCACAAAACCTGGCTGAAAGTTGCCAATATCATCTCCCGTCTGCCCGGCATGAGAACCCAACTGCGTTCCCTGGAACGACGGATGAACAAGATCGAAGGAAAAACCACGGAGTAAATATGATCCACCCCACCGCCATCGTCGATCCATCTGCACAGATCGATGATAATGTTACCATCGGCCCCTATGCGATTATCAATTCAGATGTCCGCATCGGTGCCGGCACCACCATCGGCCCCCACGCCACTGTTGAAAACTACGTCACCATCGGTGAAAACTGCCAGATATTCCAGTATGCCTCCATTGGCGGGGCACCGCAGGATCTTAAATTCCACGGAGAAAAATCTTATCTGAAGATCGGCAGCGGCTCCATCATCAGGGAATTTGTCACCATCAACCGGGGCACAGAAGTCGGCGGCGGTCTGACCGAGGTGGGAGAACGCAACTACCTGATGGCCTATACCCACATCGCCCATGACTGCAAAACAGGAAAAGGGGTTATCCTTGCAAACAACTCTACCCTGGCCGGGCATATTGAAATCGGCGACTTTGCCACCATCGGCGGACTTGTTGCCATCCACCAATTTGTCAAGATTGGTGACTACGCCTACATCGGCGGTAAATCCGCCGTGGTCAAGGACATCCCACCCTACGTGATCGCAGCAGGGGACCGGGCCACATTGCACGGGCTGAACAACGTGGGACTCAAACGCCACAACTTCCAGAAATCCACCCTGCAGCAGCTTAAAAAGGTGTACCGAATCTTTTTCAGGATCGGTCTCACCGTTGCCCAGGCCCAGGAAAGGGCAAAAGCGGAAGTAGAGCAGGTCCCCGAAGTCATGGCATTTATGAAGTTCATCAAAGAATCCAACCGGGGTGTCACCCGGTAACCCCATGGAGACCGAGTTACAAAGAATTGGCCTGATTGCCGGCGGCGGGCAGTTTCCGCGCCTCTTTGCCAGAAAAGCGATGCAGAAAGGCTACCGGGTCATCGCCGCCGGATTCCATTCCGAAACAGACAAGGATCTTGCCAACGACGTTGACAGCCTCAAATGGCTTTACCTGGGCCAGGTCAACAAGCTGCTGAAATATTTTAAAAGCCATGGCGTCACCGAAGCTGCAATGCTGGGTACAATCCAGAAGACCAATATTTTCAAAGACATACGTCCGGATTTCAAGGCGCTTGCCTTTATTGCCAAAACCGCCAGGACCCACGACGATTCCATACTGACCTCCTTTGCCAACCTTCTTGAAGAAGAGGGTATTCAGCTTCGGCCCTCCACCTTCCTGCTGCCGGAACTGATCAGTCCTGCCGGGTGCTGGACCCGCCGTAAGCCTGATAAGGCAGAAACCAGGGATATCCGCCAGGGGTGGCATCTGGCAAAGGCTGTGGGAAAGCTGGACATCGGACAATGCCTTGTCATCTCCAACGGCACCGTTCTTGCCGTGGAAGCCATCGACGGCACCGACGCCACCATTTTAAGGGGCGGAAAACTCTCACATGGTAACGGTGCCGTTGTGGTCAAGCTGTCAAAGCCCACCCAGGATCTTAGGTTCGATTTGCCGTCCTCGGGATGCGAAACCATTGAAACCATGCACCGCAGCGGCGCCACGGTGCTGGCCCTTGAAGCCGGCAGATCCCTCTCGTTCGACCGGGAGGAAATGATCCGGCTGGCCGACAGATACAAGATATCCATCATCGCACTCACGGACGACGACATTCCATGACCGCCAAGGCACCTCATATCATGATCCTGACCGGGGAACCCTCCGGAGATTTCCACGCAGGTCCAGTGATACAGGCCTTAAAGGCACTTTCTCCTGATGCCCGCATCTCCGGTATCGGCGGCCCCGTGATGACAGCCCAGGGGGCTGACGTCTTCTTTCCCATCGAACGTCTTTCCGCCATGGGACTGTTCCAGGTAATCCGCCAGTTTTCCACCATTAAATCGGCCTTTAATCTCGTAAAACAACGAATACAAAACCAGCAGCCTGACCTGGTGGTACTGATCGATTATCCAGGGTTTAACCTGAGAATGGCCCAATATATTAAAGAACATACCCGTATCCCGGTGTGTTATTACATTGCGCCCAAGGTCTGGGCCTGGAACGCCGCAAGACTGAAAAAACTCAAAGCATACACTGACCATGTGGCCTTGATCCTCCCCTTTGAACAGCCCATTTATAAAAAAAAGAAGATATCCGCCACATATGTGGGCAACCCCCTTTTGGACGAATACGCCCATACACTGATAGGGGGACAATCCTGCGATTCGGATGCATCAGGTGAACCCGGGCCTATTATCGGCCTGCTTCCCGGATCACGGGCCTCGGAAATTGAAAAACTGCTGCCGGTGATGCTTGACAGCGCCGCAAAAATTCAATCCGTGCATACCCATGCAAGATTCCTGATTTCAGCGGCCTCCGGCCTACAGGCCGGTCAGATTCAGCACATTCTCAAAACCCATGACAGTATCCCACGTCATTGTGAGGTGATCCAGGGGCGGCCCATCACAATTTTCAGCCAAGCCCAGATGCTTATCGCGGCATCCGGCACAGTGACCCTTGAGGCCGCCCTGTGCCGCCTGCCCACCATTCTTGTCTACCGGGTATCCCCCCTGACTTTCGGACTGGGAAAGCTTCTGGTGAAGGTGAACTATGTGGGACTGGCCAATCTCATTGCCGGCATGCCGGTCATGCCCGAGCTGCTGCAGTCCGATGCGAATCCGGAAAAAATCAGTCACACGGCTTTTTTGATGTTGAACGACCTGGACCGGTACCGCAGGCAACTTGAAATCGTACGCCGGCGTCTGGGAACCCCGGGTGCCCCGAAACGGGCTGCCGGCATCATGCTCAGTCTTGTGACGGCAAAGGAAAATCATTAAAGTGTCCGGCCACGAGGAAAACACCCCGAAACCGGCCGTAAAATCGTTATCTGTTGAATTGACAAATTTGGATGAAACTGATTAGAGTAAATTTATCATAAGGTGTCAGTACCTTAGGATTGTTCACCCAACAAGGACTTGTGCTTAAATGACGCTTGAACTAACCCTGTTAATCATCTGTCTATTTTTATCCGGCTTTTTTTCGTCCTCGGAGACCGCTCTTTTTTCCATATCAAAGGTGAAGGCGCTTCACATCGCCAAAGACGGATCAAAAACCGGCCAACTCATCATGGAGATGAAGGAAAACTCCCACACCCTGCTGACCACCATACTCATCGGGAACAATCTTGTGAATATCGGTGCCTCCTCCCTGGCTACCGCCCTGGCCATCGCCCATTTTGAATCCAATGCCGTGGGCATCGCCACCGGTGTGATGACCCTGCTCATCCTGGTGTTCGGAGAGATTTTTCCAAAATCCTTTGCCAATCACAACAACGTGCTGGTGTCCCGGGCGGTGATTTATCCCCTGTACTGGCTGTCCAGAATTTTCTGGCCCCTGATCTTCATTCTCAACGTCATCCCCAGGCTGCACGGCACCATCGACAATGCCCAGGAAGCCGTGACCGAAGACGAGCTCATGACCATGGTAGAGGTGGTGGAGGAAGAGGGGGAAATCAAGGAAAAGGAAAAAGAGTACATCACCAATATTTTTGAATTTGACGATACCTCCTGTTCCGAAATTATGACCCCCAGGGCAGATATGTTCGTCCTGGATATTTCAGAAGAACTCGATATTCAGAGCATTCTGAAAACCGGTTTTTCAAGAATCCCCGTCATCAGGGACTATATCGATGAAATTATCGGCATCCTCCATGTAAAAGACCTGTTTGCCGAATTTCAAAAACAGGTGACCGGCGGGCAGGATATGCGCGTTATCGATATCCAGAAAATCATGAAAACACCGTATTTCATTCCCGAATCCAAAAAACTGGATTCCCTGCTTCAGGAATTCAAAAATAAAAAAAGCCATATGGCGGTGGTGGTGGACGAGCACGGCGGCGTCTCCGGTATCGTCACCCTTGAAGATGTGGTTGAGGAAATCTTTGGCGAGATCACGGATGAAACCGACCAGAGCACCCAGGATTTCGTCCGGCTCAAAGGTAAAAAATGGCTGGTGGCCGGCCGGGTGGATGTGGATGACCTGAACAAAAAACTGCCGGAGTTGGGAATTCCCGAATCCGGCAACTATGATACCTTTTCAGGATTTTTCCTTGAACAGATCGAGCGGATTCCGGCCCAGGGCGAATCCATCCGCATCAACAACTGGATCATCACTGTCAAGGATATGGACGGCAACCGAATCAAATCCTTTGTGGTCAGATCGGCGGATGAACCCTTAAGTGAGCCGGTAAAGGCCGTTGCCAGCAGCCGGCCACCAAATAATCCAACTGAAACAACTAAAAATGAGACAGGTTCTTGACATATTCAAAACAGGCGTATAAGGTTCCTTGTGTTTTATAAAAACGGGAACCAACATCAGATGAACTATACCATTGACAGCTATTTTTATTTTTTTAAGCCCTTTTTTAAGGGCTGTACCTGTCTGTGGTGAATTTTAAGTAAACCCGTCCCAAAAACAAAAATGAACCGCAGCAGGCACCGCCTGAGGCGGTTTTTTTAGTTTTAGGACCTGATTATGAGGCATTGCCATGGATCAAAATGATCACCCAGACAACCCCCTGGCCCCTTTAAGAGATGAGATCGACAGGATTGATGCCCGTATCCTGGAACTGATCAACCAGCGTCTGCGCATCGGCGAACAGGTGGGTGCCGTAAAGAAAAAAGAGGGAAGCCAGATCCTTGACCGGGTCAGGGAACGGATGGTAATCGAAAACCTGTCCAGTATCAACCAGGGGCCTGCGGATAAAGAACTTATTCAATATATTTTCAACGTCATCATCACGGCCACCCGGGAAATTCAAAAGCCCAAAACCATTGCCTACTTAGGCCCCAAAGCCAGCTATACGCATATTGCGGCCTTAAATCATTTCAAGCATTCCGGGCGGTTTGTTCAGCAGCCCAACCTGTTTGACATTTTCAGGGATGTGGAAAGAGGCCAGAGCCATTTCGGTGTCGTTCCCGTGGAAAACTCCATTGAAGGAGCGGTGAACCATACCCTGGATCTGTTCGGCGAGTTCAACCTGAACATTATCTCCGAACACTATGAACCGGTATCCCACGATCTTCTATCCATTACCGGTGAACCCTCGGATGTAAAAACCATCTATTCCCATCCCCAGGCCATTGCCCAATGCAAGGGCTGGTTGAAGAAAAAATTTCCCCATGTGGACGTCATGGAAACCACATCCACGTCCAAAGCGGCCCAGATGGCCTCCGTGGATGAAAGCGTGGCGGCCATTGCCAGCCAGAAAGCCGCCCATATATACGAGTTGCTGCCCGTGGAATCCAAAATCCAGGACCGCAGCGGCAACGTGACCCGGTTTCTTGTCATCGGCAAAGACCAGCCCCCGAAAACCGGACGGGATAAGACCAGCATCATGTTCGCCACATCACACAGCCCCGGTGCCCTTTTCAAAGCCCTGGCTCCCATAGACAGGGCAGGGCTGAACATGCTCAAACTGGAATCCAGACCCACCCGTCACCAGAACTGGAGTTATTACTTTTTCATGGACATTGCAGGCCATATCCAGGATGATCTTGTTGCCCGGACCATCGAGGAAATCAAGGCCGTTACCCTGTCCCTGAAAACCTTGGGATCTTACCCGGTCTTTAGCAAAGAGGAGCCGCTGTCATGATTACCTCCACCACCTGCCTATACTGTGTGCTGGGAAACCCGGTGGTCCATTCCAAAAGCCCCCTGATTCATAACGCTGCCTTCAAGGACTTGGGAATCAATGCGGTATATCTGGCATTTTCACCGGAGAATACCAAGGCTGCCGTCCGGACCACCATGGATGCCATCCGGACCCTGAATATCGGCGGTGCCTCGGTGACCATCCCGTTCAAGGAAGTCATCATGCCATACCTTGATAGAATCGACACCATGGCCCAAACTATCGGGGCGGTAAATACCATCGTCAACCGGGAAGGGCGCCTCACCGGATATAATACGGATTGCGAGGCTGCCATTGCACCGCTGCGGCCCTTTGGCATCAAAGGCAAGACCGTATGCATAGTCGGCGCAGGAGGCGCGGCGCGGGCCGTTGCCCACGGTATTGCCGCCGAAGGGGGTAAGGTGGTTGTCGTCAATCGAACCCAGGAAAAGGGCAGGGCGCTTGCCGGCCGGGTAGGTGGCACCTTTGTTCCTGTCGACCGAGCCGCAGAGGTTGAGGCCCAGGTGGTGATTAACACCACAAGCCTCGGTATGGCACCGGATACCCAGACCCTGTCCTTCCCAGAATCGGCCCTTCATCCCGGCACCGTGGTCATGGACGTGGTCTACACCCCCATGGACACCTGCCTGCTCAAAACAGCCCGTGCCAAAGGGTGCACCACCATCGACGGCCTGTCCATGTTTGTGGCCCAGGCCGCAGCCCAGTTCACCCTTTGGACCGGACAACACCCTGATATCGAACTCATGAAACGAACTGTACTCGAAAACGCTTTAGGAGACCTGTAATGAAACCCCTGACACCCAAACGACTGTCAGACCAAACTGTCCGGATTCCCGGCTCAAAGAGCATTTCCCACCGGATGATGATCTGCGCCGCCCTTGCAGAAGGCAAATCCGTCATTCACAACGCACTGAAAAGCGAAGATCTCTCCCTGACCTGCCAGACCCTGTCTTATATGGGTGCCATGATACATGAGGTGTCCGACACCGCCACCGAAGTTAAGGGGTTTGCCGGACGGCCGAAACCCTGGGCCGAGCCCATTTATCTGGGCAATTCGGGAACCTCCATGCGGCTTTTAGCCGGTATCGCCGCCCTGGGGGACACCGCCTATACCCTCACCGGGGATGAACGGATGTGCCAGCGCCCAATGAACGAACTTCTGGACGCCCTGTCCCGGATTCAGATCACCGCCCACGCGAGAAATGAGGCGGGGACACCGCCGGTGGTGATCCAGGGCGGCAGCCGTCTCGGCGGCAGCACCGTCCTGGACTGCTCCAAGTCCAGCCAGTACCTGTCCGCACTTCTCATGGCAGGGGCCTTGTTCGACCAGGGACTTGAGATTGAACTTACCGGCCCGCCGGTATCCGTGCCCTATATCAACCTCACCCTTGACGTGATGAGACAATACAAGGTGTCTGCGGAACGCATCTCTGATACCCTGTACCGGGTGGCGGGCAACCAGAGCTATGAAGCCGGCACCCGGATCGTGGAGCCGGATCTTTCCAATGCCGGCTACTTCTGGGCCGCAGGCGCTGTCACCGGGCAAAAAATAGGTGTGGATAACATCCGGCCGGACTCCCTGCAGGGCGATCTGAACCAGATCAATATCCTGGAGCAGATGGGCTGCCGGGTTGAACGTGTTGGTCAGGTGATATCGGTCCGGGGAGGCGATCTCAAAGGGGTGGATGTGGACATGTCCGACACCCCGGATGCGGTGCCCGCCATTGCCGTGACCGCGGCATTTGCAAAAGGCACCACCCGGATCAGGAACATTGCCCACTTAAGGGTCAAGGAATGTGACCGGATTGACGCGGTCTGTTCCCAGCTTGAAAAAATGGGCATCCATGTAGCCCAGGGAGATGACTGGATGGAGGTTACCGGCGGTACCCCGAAAGGGGCATTCATTTCCACCTTCAACGACCACAGGATCGCCATGTCATTTTCCGTGGCAGGCCTCAGGGTGGCAGGGATGGAAATCGAGAATCCCTCCTGCGTGGAAAAATCCTTTCCCACCTTCTGGGAGATATATGACGGCCTGAAGGAAACTAAATAATGACAATAGGGCCCATTTTTCTGATCGGATACCGGTGCACCGGTAAGACCACCACAGGCAAATACCTTGCCAAGTTGCTTGGCCGCCCGTTCATGGACACGGACCGGCTGCTTGAATCTTCTGCCGGAACCACCATCACCCGGATGGTTGACGCCCGGGGCTGGGACTACTTCAGGCGCGAGGAAACCCGCACACTGCTGACCCTTGACCTGTCAAGCGGTCCAGTGGTGGCCACCGGCGGCGGTATTATTCTGGCCCAGGAAAATCGCAGGTTTATCCGCCGGAACGGAATAGCGGTCTGGTTGACCGCCGATGCGGCCACCATCATGGACCGGCTGGCATCCGACACCGCAACGGCGGATTCAAGACCTGTTTTCACGGATGCCTCCCTTGAACAAGAGACAAAAAACACGTTGAACACCAGGGAGCCGCTGTATCGCGAACTTGCCTCACTTACCATCAATACGGCTGACCACACCCCGGAAGCCGCGGCTGAAACTATCAAAAGAGAACTTATAAAGGAAACGCAGAAATGAACGGTTCTAGCTTTGGAAAAGCCTTTCAAATAACAACCTTTGGTGAATCCCACGGCAAGGCGCTGGGCGTGGTTATCCAGGGCTGTCCTGCCGGCATCCCCATTGACGAGGCAAGTATCCAAAAAGCCCTGGACAAACGAAAACCAGGCTCAGGCCCCGCTTCCACCAAAAGAAAGGAACCGGACATCCCCCGCATCCTGTCCGGCACCTTTGAGGATAAAACCACGGGCACCCCTATCATGATTCTCATTGAAAACAAGGATGCCAAATCCAGGTCCTACACAGACATTGCAGATGTGTTCAGGCCGGGACACGGTGATTTCACCTACCTGAAAAAATACGGTATCCGGGATTACAGGGGCGGGGGCAGGGCGTCTGCCAGGGAAACAGCCGCCAGGGTCGCCGCAGGGGCCGTTGCCCAACTGGTACTTGATCCCCACGCCGTATCAATTGAAAGCCACACCCTGGCCCTTGGCGGTGTGCACGCCACCACGTTTGACAGGCAGGTGATAGAAGAAAATCCGTTTCGCACCGCAGACCCTGAAGCTGCCCAGGCCATGGCAAAACGGGTGGAACAGGTCAAGGCGGAAGGAGACTCCCTGGGGGGGATTGTCGAAATCCGTGCGGCCAATGTGCCGCCGGGACTTGGGGATCCCGTGTTTGACAAGCTGGACGGCGACATTGCCAAGGCCATGATGAGCATCGGTGCGGTGAAAGCCGTGGAAATCGGTGCCGGGGTTGAGGCCTCATCTCTCAAAGGCTCCGAAAACAACGATGCCATGACCCTGGACGGATTTAAATCCAACAATGCCGGCGGTATACTGGCGGGTATCTCCAATGGCGAGGATATCGTTGTCCGGGTTCATGTGAAACCCATTCCCTCAATTTTAAAATCCCAGGATACCTTAAAAGAAAGCGGTGAAGCCACCACCATATCCACCAAGGGAAGGCATGACATCTGCGCCATACCGCGGATAAACAAGGTCTGTGAGGCCATGCTTGCACTGGTACTTGCAGATCATTTGCTTCGGCAAAAATGCCAGGTTCAACTGTGATGGTTTAAGGAATTTAAGAAGACAAATAAAGGTAAAAAAAAAGATGCTGTGCCGGCGGAACCGCCGGCACAGCATCTTTTTTTGTCAGGGGGATTATTTTTTAACAATATCTCCTTCAAGTTTGTCTGCGATATCAAGGGCGGAGTTCAGGGAATCGTTGATCATGAAAAGCTGGATCTTGAGGGTCTTCAATGATGCGGAGGTGGCGGAAATCTTATCTTCCGATGACAGAAGTTTCGCCATTTCAGTGGCCTTTTTGGAAAATTCAGTCAGCCGCTCACTGAAGTTGACGATTTCCGCTGCCCAATTGTCCCGTTCTTCTCTGGTGAGTTCGATGTTGGCATTGGGGGTTCCGTTGATGAGATGATCGATCTGGTAGTCCTCAGGGTTCGCTATAATTTCATACATGGTACTCTCCTTTGATCAGTATTTGGTCCAAGTTCGAACATTAATCGTGGAATATGAATCAAGGATAAGAGGGGTGCCGTGAATAGTCAAGCTTAGTCGCTGAAAACATTAAATATTCATAACGATCACACAATAAAAAACCCCACGCATGCCGTATGCCGTGGGGTTTAACCGTTTTTTTAATATTACCGGCGGTATTGAACCGCGGCTCATTAGGCGCCGTCCGCCACCAGTTGGGGCATAATATCCCCTTGTGTATAGATAATTCTTAAAATGGCCAGATAGTAGGTGTATTCGGCGTTGGACATCCGCCGTTCAGCATCCACCAGCAGGGTATTGGCATCCATGATGTCCACGGAATCGGCCATGCCGTATTTGAACTGCATCTGTACCGCCGTATAGTTCTCCTGGGCGGATTTGACTTCATCCGCCAGATTGATCAGGGCATTCTTTGCCGTTTCATACTCAAGATAGGATTCCTTGGACTCAAGGATGATGGCTTTTTCTTCGCTGGCCAGGGCCAGTTTTGCCTTTCTGACGTCGGCCATGGCCTGGCGGACTTCAGCCTTGCGAAGCCCCCCGTCATACAAGGTAAAGGTCAGTTCCGCCTGGACGTAAAGATCTTCCGTATCAAACTCAACATCGTTGCCGCTGCTCTCATATTCATAGGTTCTCTCCCGGTAACCGCCCTCCAGGTCAAGGCTGGGCCAGTAGTCGCCTTTTTCATACCGGACGGTTTTTTCGGCGATTTCAATGGATTTTCTGGCCTCTTTGATCTCGTACCTGTTCTTGAGCGCCCTTTGGCGGATCTCAGGCTCAGTGATGGTAAAGCCTTCCTGGCGGTCGATATCATCGGCCGATACCGTAAAGACATCTTCGATTCCGACAAGTCTTACGATGTTGGCTTTGGCGGTATCCACATCATTGACCGCAACGATCTGGTCGGTTTTGGCCCGGGAGAGTTCCGCCTCGGCCCGGTACAGGTCTGTTTTGGTGACATTGCCTACACTCAGTTTTTCCCTCACCGAATTTCTATGGGCCGTCAGCCGCTCAACGTCGGCATCCGCCACATCCACCAGGCGCTTGCTGCTCAGGGTCCGGATATAGGCCTGGGCCACCTGGAAAATATATTCGTCACGGATGGCCTCTTTTGAAAACTGCGCAAGTTCAATCCCCTGTTTACTGATGTCATAGGCAATGAGCTCACGGCCGTTGAGGGTGAAAGACTGGGTGAGCAGTGCCGACAAGGTATTGGTATCCGGGGAATAGGAATCATCGTTATTTTTATAGTTCAGATGCGCCCCGTAGAGTGTAGCCCGCGGCACAAGTACGGACAGCGCCCGTTGCTTTTCTTGTTCCGCGATGTATTCGTCTTCTTCTGCTAGCTTAATGGTTTCAGCCGTTTCGTTGGCAATCCGGCACAGCTCCTTTAAGGTATAGTGGGGCTGGGCAGATGCTTGAAATGGGAAAAAAAAGCAAAGCACCGCAATGGACATCAAGAGAATAGAAAGCCGTTTCATGGATTTCCTCATAAATATTTTTGAATCAATCGGGCCAGAAGCCCTAGGGTTAATTGATATTTCCGGCCCTACCATATTATGCCGCCGGGGTAAGGTCAAGCCCTCTTATATCAGCCGTGGCCGCATCCTTCTAACCCGATGATTTCCCATCGGGAAAAGTTTATGCCTAAGATGGAAAAATACCCTATTCTATGCTATTAATCAGCAAAATTTTTGTAAAGAAGTGTTAACTTTTTAGGAGGTCACAGTGACTGCAATTCCCGGCACAGAATACGAAGGACTGCCCCTGGTCAGACAGGGTAAGGTAAGGGATATCTTTGATACCGGAGATGCCCTTCTCATGGTAACCACAGACAGACTTTCCGCCTTTGACGTGGTGCTGCCCAACACCATCCCCGACAAAGGCAAAGTATTGAACCAGATCTCCGCATTCTGGTTCAAGCAGATGGAAGACATTGTCAAGAATCACATCATCAGTACGGATGTGAACGACTACCCCGAAGAATTCCACAAGTACAAAGATGCGCTGGAAGGGCGGAGCATGCTGGTTAAAAAGGCTGAGCCCATGGCAGTGGAGTGCATCGTGCGCGGCTATATTTCCGGCTCCGGATGGAAATCCTACCAGAAAGAAGGCCACGTTTGCAACATCCGGCTGCCCGAGGGGCTCAAGGAATCCGACCGGCTGGAAACGCCCTTGTACACCCCTTCCACCAAGGCTGAAATCGGGGATCACGACATCAACATCAGCTTTGAGGAAACCATCAATATCATCGGGCAGGAAAATGCGGAAAGACTGCGTGACCTAAGCCTTGAAATCTATAACCGCGGTGCAAAGCTTGCCCTTGAAAAAGGCATCATCATTGCCGATACCAAGTTTGAGTTCGGTATCCTGGATGGCGAGATCATTCTGATCGATGAAATTCTCACCCCGGATTCCTCCCGCTTCTGGCCCCTGGACGACTACGCGCCCGGCAGGGGGCAGCGCAGTTTTGATAAACAGGCCGTCAGAGACTGGCTGACCAACTCCGGCTGGGACAAGACCCCTCCTGGCCCCGAGCTTCCCCAGGAAATCATCGACAACACCAGCAAGACCTACAAGGAAATCTTCAACCGCCTCACCGGAGAGACCATCTAAGGCATGCAGGCATTCAAGATTTCAGACCTGCCGTTGTCAGCCGTATCTGCGGCTGACAACGAGTTTCAAATTTCCGGGGTGGGGGATGATTCTTCCGCCCTGGCTGCTTCTATGGCAGCTTCAGGCTTGTGTATCCCGATACTGGTTACCCGTCAGGGTTCGGCTGAGGCATATACCGTTGTCTCCGGATTCAAACGCCTGGAAGCCGCCCGGACCCTGGGATGGGAGACCATTTCCTGCCGGGTGGCCCATGACACCATAGCCAAATCTTGCCTTGCCAAAATGGCGGTGGCTGAAAATGCATTCCAGCGCCAGCTTGGTCCAGGAGAACTGGTACGGGCGGCAGGACTTTTGTCAAAGTACATGGACATCAACGAACTTGCCGGAATCTCCCAGGCGGTCTTCAATACCGGTTTAAACAGCGGGTACTTAAAAAGCCTTTTGTCCATCCATGACCTGCCGGCACATGCAGTTCACTTACTTGATACCGGCCAGTTATCCATCAAGGCGGCCAAACTGATCACGGCCTTGGAAAACGATGCCGTCCATGCCCTTCTGGACATCTTTTCTGCACTGAACCTTTCGGCCTCAAAGCAAACGGAAATCATCACCTGGACAAAAGAAATCGCTGCACGGGACGGGGTAACGGTGAAAGAGGTATGCATGGGCGCAGATATCCGTCAGGTGCTGCCCTCTGCCGACAATCTAAAGGACAGGGCCCAAGCCGGAAACAGGCTGCGGGGGATACTGTTCAGCAAACGGTATCCCCACCTTGACGCTGCCAAGAAGGCGGCGGCTGACAGCGTTCGAACCCTCAAGCTGCCCAAAGGCATCCGGCTGACCCTGCCTGAAAGCTTTGAAAGTTCCGTCTACTCGGCGACCATCAGTTTCACATCCGTCCAAGAGTTTGCAAAGCGTGCTGAAGCACTGGGGCAGCTTTCAGGTCATGAAGGGCTCAAAAGCCTGTTGGACAGGTAAGGGCAGGGGAGAACCATGAAAATTAGCCGCCTCTTTATCGACACGGATCTGGAAAAGGAACGCAACCGGGATGAGTCTTTAAACCGTGAAATAGATTACCTGATCTCCAAAATCGGCCGGACGCCTGAAATGGTGGGGGATTCACGCGAGATCTACGATCTTATCAATGCTGCAGATGACCCGGTCACCGTTGCCAAAACCATCCTGTACATCACCCGCAACCGGGGTGCAGTGGTCAGGGAATGCCCTGGAACCAGCATTTACACCTGCTGCGACTACACCATTCTTCATACCGGCACCTTCTGCACCATGGACTGTTCCTACTGCATTCTACAGGCCTATTTCCATCCGCCGGTCCTCCAGTATTTCGCCGGGCTCGATATCCTGTCCAACGGACTGGACGAGGCCTTCGGGCAGGAGAAAATCCTGCGCATCGGCACCGGGGAATATACCGATTCCCTGATCTGGGAGCCGGTCAGCCCCATGCCCGCCTTTCTGGTTGAAAAATTTGCAGGGCAGAAAAATGCCGTATTGGAACTGAAAACAAAAACCGTCAACGTCAATTCACTGATGGACCTGGACCACAACGGCAAAACCATCCTGGCCTGGTCCGTAAATACCCCGGCGGTTATCGGCTCCGAAGAAAAGGGAACCGCAGCCCTTTCAGCACGGCTTGCCGCAGCCCGGGACTGCGCTGCAAAAGGCTATAAGCTGGCGTTCCACTTCGATCCCCTGGTGATCTATCCGGGCTGCGACATTGCATATGCAAACGTCATCCGTACCATCTTCGACCATGTGCCTCCCGAAGATGTGGTGTGGATCAGTATCGGCACCTTCCGGTTCATGCCACAGCTCAAGCCCATTGTGGAAAAACGCTTTCCCGATTCCACCATTGCCTACGGAGAATTCATTCTTGGACTGGACAACAAGATGCGCTATTTCAAACCCCTGCGAATCGGCCTGTACCAAAAACTTGTCCGTGTGCTAAGACAGGTCGCTCCGGGTGTCCTTGTCTACTATTGTATGGAAGACCAAGAAGTGTGGGAAAAAACCATGGGCTTTTTCCCGGCAAAAGATGGCGAGCTTGGGCATATGCTGGACAAAGCTGCGGCCGATAAATGCGGCCTTGACCGCCGTCTGCTCTAAGGCCTTAGGAATCTTCCATGCAGGTCCTTCTGACCCAATTGCCCATCCCCAAATCCAACTTCGGCATCAGAACCGGGAATATCCCCTTTGGGGCGGCCTGCCTGAAACAGGCCGCAGCAGACATCCCCGGCATCAAAATCGATATTTTACCCCAGCACCTTGCCTCACATGCGGGGGATGCTAAAATCCTGGACAACATCTGCCGGATTAAACCGGATATCCTCGGCTTAACCGTATTCTGCTGGAACCGGGAACGCAGCGTCCATCTGGCCCAAAACGCCAAAGAAGCCACGGGATGCACCGTGGTGGTAGGGGGGCCGGAAATCACACCGGACACCCCGGATATTCATCAGGATTTCATCGACCACAGGATATACGGCCAGGGCGAATGGGCTTTCCGAAAGCTGCTCTTAGATCCGCAGTTCAGGCCGCCGGCTGGGAAGGGGGCGGACCTTGCATCCAGCCGGATATTCGAATCCCGGCCAAGCCCTTATACCGAAGACATCATCACGCCTTGCCCCGGAGATCCTGTTCTGCTTGAAACCCAACGGGGCTGCCCCTATGGATGCAGGTTCTGCAACTACAACAAATCTGCGGGCAAACTGATCTTCAAACATCCGGATCACATCATGGAAACGGTGGCATGGGCAAAGACCCGGGGGATATCAGAGATTGTATTTCTGGACCCGACCCTGAATGCCCGGCCCGATCTTGTGCCCTTGCTTCAAAAGCTTTGTGACCTGAATCATGACAACCGGCTGAGCCTTTCCAGTGAACTTCGGGCAGAACGGATTGACCACCGGATGGCAGAGCTTTTCAGGAAGGCAGGTTTCAAAGAATTTGAAATCGGCCTTCAGAGCATCCACCCCAAGGTTTTGGAACAAATGGGACGGCGCACCAACCTCAAAGCATTTCTGTCTGGCGTCCGAGCGCTTAAGACCCAGGGTATCCGCCCGCGGCTCGACCTCATCGCAGGCCTCCCGGGAGATACGCTGGCAGGCTTTCTGGACTCCCTGGATTTTGTTATCGACAACGGACTGGAAGATGATATTCAGGTGTTTCCTTTGCTGGTGCTGCCCGGCACTTACTTCAGACAACATGCGGATCAGATCGGCATGGTTTATGATCCCCATCCGCCATATACCCTGCGCCGTACCCCGACATTTTCAGAACAGGATATGGCTGCAGCCTTTGATGCGGCCGAAGAACGGCTGGACATTGCCCTGATCCCCATGCCCCACCTGGATATCGCCTTTCGGCAGCCGGAAGAAAACCATCTGACGGACGTATCCGCAGAGGTTGACGGGCAACAACTGATCACTAAAGTAAATCTAAACAAACCCAGGTCAGCCCGGGAACTCGAATCCCTGGCCCGCCGTCTGTCCTCCCCGTATCAGGTTTTTCTACACGGCCACAGGCCGGACATCCATTGCGAGGCCATCCGCATCTTTACCAGCGCCAACCCATTCACACCCCTGGAAATCGTTTTTATCGAACCGGAAACACAGCCAGATCTAAGTGTTTTCCTGAACGCGGTGCGCCTGAACCGCCCCCACTTCCTGGACAAGGACCTGGAGCTTCTCTATCCCCGCCCCGGAAACAGGGCCGTGCTGTTTACGCTGGTGTGCAAGGCCAATGGGTTGATCTTTGATAGAGACATGGTCCGCCAGGTCTTTCACTGGGAAAAGGAGACTCTGCCTTCTATGCAGACTCTTGCCGCACTTTCCCACCTGGACGGGATATTAATGGATGCTCAAACCAGCCCATCTGTGCTGCGTGACTGGCAGGATCAAATCCGCCCTGTGGCAGATACGATTCCCCTGATCTCCTTTAGCCGCATCGATATACAGAACAGATGGAAAACCCAGACCTGTCCGGATGACTGGGAGGTATAACCACCTGTTTAACAAATGTAATCAAAGGGATGGATCGGCGGGAGAGCCGCCATCAGCCAGGCCGGCTCTCCCAGGTGCCACTTCCAGGCCCCGAGTGCGGCTGCGCAGGCCGACACGTAATGATCGCTTGGATCGTCCTCTGAATCCACTCCAACGAGTCCCTGCTCCCCAAGCCATGTAAGAAGCCGTTTCCTGACATCGGAACTTTTTTTAATCGCCCTGACACCATCGACCCAAGCCCCCCGGAGCACCATCGCCCCTCCGGGATGCACTTCAACGATGCGCGCGACCGGGCAAATCTGCAGGACCAGTCTTGCCACAGCCATTCCTCTGAGGGTAAGGTAAACCATTCGGGTCATGGTCGGCGTCATCACTGATCCGGGCAACATCCCTGCGGCACGAAGTGTTTGCCGCAGGGATGCGTCCCCGGGCCGGTCGCCGCCGCCGGGGTTATAGGACAGGGGGGCATCTATTCCCACCAGAATATTGGCCTGGCCTTTGAATGATCGGAACAATGCTTCAATATCATGATCATTTGCCCCGTTCAGGACATCATCGCGCACCAGCCGTTTTTCTGACGCCTTAAACACGGCAACGGCCGTATCTTGAGTATTGACAGGACCGGACAGGTCCACCCCTATAACGATCATAAATTCCCTTATAGATATCATTTGAACTTTTGCCCGCCTGTCTATATATTCGGTTGCCATGGAATGCAATGGGAGAATCAGCCCTGTAATTAATTCGGACGCCAACGATCTTTTCGGGTGCCGCAGTGAAAACGAGGAGAAAAAATCGTGACACCTATCTTATCTGTCTGCCTGTGGGCCGCAGGCATTGTCTTTTTCACCTTCAGTTTCTGCATCCTGGCAATCAGCCTGCCGGTGATGCCAAGGCCTGTCACTTTCAGCCTGGCCCGCCGCCTTTTTTCCATTCTCATCCGGATCATGGGCATCCGCCTTAAGGTGACGGGGCGGGAGAATTTAGATCCCTCACAGACCTATCTGCTCATGGGCAATCATGAAAGCCTGTTCGACCTGTTCGTGATCCCCGCAGCCCTGCCACTGACCTTTACCGGGGTGGAAGCGGCCTATCACTTCAAAATACCCGTATGGGGCTATCTCATACGCAAATGGGGCTGCATTCCCATCCAGCGGGGCAATCTGGAAAAGGCCAAGAAAAGCCTGGAACTTGCCAGGCAGACATTGGCCTGCGGCCTTTCCATCGTTATCTTGCCCGAAGGCCACCGGACCCGGACAGGGAAGATGGCTGCCTTTAAAAAAGGACCGTTTCACCTGGCCAAGGCCACAGGAGCGCCTTTGGTTCCTTTCGGTATCAGCGGATTGTTTGAATTTCAAAGAAGGGGCGGCTTTGCCATAACCCCGGGTGTAGTGACTGTCCGGATCGGAAAACCCATACCGGCCAGTGAATATAACAGGCTTTCCGTTGAGGAGTTAAGGGAAGTGATGTTTGAACGGATTCAGACACTTTCCGCCTGATATTACCATCCGGAAAATCAGGTCCTTTAAACAAGGAGAAAAATGCAAAAATAAAGCCGCAGCCCAGAGTAACACCTGGCTGCGGCTTTGTTGTGTCGTAAGTGCCTTTGCGCTATAAGGCCGTAGCCTTATTCTTTTTCCGCGTTCACCTGATCGATCACCTTTTTGGCAAGATCCCCCGGTACTTCGTCATACTGCTCGAATACCATGGTGAAGGTACCGCGTCCGCCGGTCATGGAGCTTAAGTCCGGTGCGTAACGCAGCATTTCGGACATGGGAACCAGGGCGTTGATGATCTGTTTGTCGTCTTCGGAATCCATCCCCAGAACGCGGCCGCGTCTGGAGTTCAGGTCGCCCATGATGTCGCCTGTGGCGTCATCGGGGATTTTAACGGAAACCTTCATGATGGGTTCGAGAAGAACGGCCTTGGCTTCAGCGGCAGCATTTTTAAATGCCAGGGAGCCGGCGGTCTTGAAGGCCATTTCAGAGGAGTCAACCGCATGGTAGGAACCAAAATCAAGGGTGGTTCTGAAATCCACACAGGGGAATCCGGCCAGAACGCCTTTTTTCATGGCTTCGCGGATACCGGCTTCAACGGCGGGGATGTAGTTCTTGGGAATGACGCCGCCCACGATTTTATCAACAAATTCG
>CAJWHT010000025.1 GCA_913041495.1 uncultured Desulfobacteraceae bacterium
CAATTTAGCTGAATTCCTTGAAACAGAGGTGAAGATTAAGGCTTTAAAAAGTGGCAAAAGAAAAGTAGAAATTCAATTTAAATCAGAAAAAAAACTACATGAATTCATCAAGAATATTCAGAATTAATTTACTTTTTGTTTTTTTACTATCATTTACCTTATTTGCGCAAAATAAATCTGCTAATAAATCTGCTATATTATCAACAGCATGTCCAGGACTGGGACAGATTTATAACGAAAAATATTGGAAAACACCTATAATTATTTTGGGAATTGGAAGTTGTATTTACTCTTACCAATATTATAATAATCTCCTTTATTACTAGATTTGGCGTTTTCCATAGCCATATTAACACTAGTATGATCAAACAATCCAGGACGTGTTCTAGCATAACCAAATTCATTTTTTGGCATTAAAATGGCTCCGCATTCGGCACAATCTTCAGAGTTCATTCCATCTTTAACCCAGGGACACTTTCTGTATCCCTTACCATTCACAATAGTATCTGTGCATTTGTCATTATCATATTGTGGAAATTTACATCCATTTGGACATTTTCCGTTTCCGGGTTGAAAATCACCCGTTTCGGCTTGAGTTCAAGAATATCTTCAATGATTTTTTCCTGCCGGGGGACGCCCACGTACATGGTGACGGTATCGATTTTCTCCGGGATGTCCAGAAGGCCGGCATGGACCTTTTTCCCTTCGATGGTCTCGTGTTTGGGGGCTACGGGTACCGGTGTGTGGCCGTAGGATTCCAGCAGGGCCATGGCTTTATTGGAGTACCGGTCTTTCAGGGGGCTGGCGCCGACAACTGCAACGGTTTCCATCTGCATCTCCTTATCATCCGTGCTTTTATGCAAGGTTTGCCTCTGGTATATTAGTCCTCCCGCCTTGAATCGCGGGGGAAACGTATTAATCTAACCTAAAGCAGAAACAAAATAATGTACAGGGGCGCGTATGGGACTCTTTAATCTGGTATCTGAATTTTCACCCACCGGGGATCAGCCCAAGGCCATCGAATACCTGGCCCAGGGCGTGATGGAAAACGAAAAACACCAGGTCCTGCTGGGGGTGACCGGATCCGGTAAAACCTTCACCATGGCCAACATCATCAACCAGGTGGAGCGGCCCAGCCTCATTATCGCCCCCAATAAAACCCTGGCCGCCCAGCTCTATAATGAGTTCAAGGTCCTGTTTCCGGACAATTGCGTGGAGTATTTTGTCTCTTACTACGACTACTACCAGCCGGAAGCGTACATCCCGTCCAGCGATACCTATATCCAGAAGGATTCTTCCATCAACGAACTCATCGACAAGATGCGGCATTCGGCCACCCGGTCGGTGCTGGCCCGGCGGGACGTGATCGTGGTGGCGTCGGTGTCCTGTATTTACGGCCTGGGTGCCCCGGAAGACTACCTGGATCTCAGGGTGGTACTGGAACGGGATATGGATATATCGAGGGATGAGGTGATCGCCCGGTTTGTCAATATCCAGTACACCCGCAATGATATGGACTTTCACCGCGGCACTTTCCGGGTCCGGGGGGACCGGCTGGAGGTTTTTCCGGCCTACGAGGAAGACAAGGCCGTGCGCATTGATTTCTTCGGGGACACCATTGAGGAGATTTCAGAGATCAATCCCCTGAAGGGGGAGGTGCTCCAGCAGTTCGACCAGATGACCATCTATCCGGCCTCCCATTACGTCACCAAGAAGCAGACCCGTAAAAAAGCGGTGGAGAGCATCATTGCCGAACTCAAGGAACGGCTGGCATATCTGCAGAAGGAAAACCGCCTGCTGGAGGCCCAGCGCCTGGAGGAACGGACCCAGTACGACATTGAGATGCTCAACGAGATCGGCTATTGTAACGGCATAGAAAACTATTCCCGCCACCTGACGGGCCGGGCCCCCGGAGAACCGCCACCTACCCTGCTGGACTACATCGATGATGATTTTCTTCTTTTCTTTGACGAGAGCCATATTTCCGTGGGGCAACTGGGGGCCATGTACAAGGCGGACCGCTCCCGGAAGGAAACTTTGGTGCGGTTCGGGTTCCGCCTGCCGTCGGCCATCGACAACCGCCCCCTGAAATTCGAGGAGTTCAAGGCCAGGGCGCCCCAGACGATCTACGTGTCCGCCACCCCGGCGGATTACGAAATGGAAAAAGCGCAACATCGGGTGGCGGAGCAGATTGTCCGGCCCACAGGGCTTCTGGACCCCCCGGTGGAGATCCGGGATGCCAAAACCCAGGTGGACGACCTTTATGAGGAGATTGTCAAACGGGTGGAGGCCGGCGAGCGGGTCCTGGTGACCACCCTGACCAAGCGGATGGCTGAAGACCTCACCGATTACTATGCGGACCTTGGTTTGAAGGTGAAGTACCTCCACTCGGACATCGGCACGGTGGAGCGCATCGACATCATCCAGGATCTCAGACGTGGGGTGTTCGATATTCTCATCGGCATCAATCTGCTCAGGGAGGGCCTGGACATTCCGGAAGTTTCCCTGGTGGCCATTCTTGATGCGGACAAGGAGGGGTTCTTAAGATCCTTCCGGTCCTTCATCCAGATCTTCGGCCGGGCGGCCCGGAATGCCTTCGGCCGTGTCATCATGTATGCGGAAAAAGAGACCGGGTCCATGAAGAAAGCCCTGGCCGAAACCGACCGCCGCCGGAAGATCCAGAAGGCCTATAACGCCGCCCACGGCATCACCCCGGCCACCATCACCAAAAAAATCAACGCCTTTGACTACACCATGTCCGAAGATGCGGCACCGGATACGGCGGCCGCTGCCGTGAACGAGGAATTGGCAGCCTACGAAGGTGAGGTGCTGGATCTGGATGAAGTAATAAGGGACCTGGAGTACAAGATGACGCTGGCGGCGGAGAACCTGGAATTCGAACAGGCCGCCCTGTACCGGGACAAGATTCAGGAGCTTTCCGGGATGAAGACGGGCCAGCCATGATCAACGAGAAGATCCGGGAAAAATACGACCAGGCCCCCCACCTGCCCGGGGTTTACCTGATGAAGGACAAGAAGGGCAAGATCCTCTACGTGGGCAAGGCAAAGGATCTTAAAAAAAGGCTCTCCTCTTATTTTGTCAAGAAGGAACAGACCGAGATAAAAACCGCTGCCCTGCTGGCATTGGTGGCGGATTTCGACCTGGTGATCACCCAGTCCGACCAGGAAGCCTTTATCCTGGAATCCAACCTGATCAAGGAGAACGCCCCCAAGTATAACGTCATCCTGAAGGACGGGAAAAACTATCCCCTGCTGCGCATCGACATGAACGAAACCTACCCCTCCATTCAGCGGGTGCGGCGGATTCAGAATGACAAGGCCCTGTATTTCGGCCCCTATTCCTCGTCAAGAAGCGTGAACCAGACCGTCAAGCAGATCCAGAAGATTTTCAAACTGCGAAAGTGCAGGAACTCCCAGTTCAAAAACCGGTCCCGGCCCTGCCTCAACTATCAGATCAAGGCCTGCCTGGGGCTGTGCTGCATTGATGTGGATCCGGAAGCGTACAAACGGCAGGTGAAGGACGCCATTCTTTTTTTACGGGGGCGGTCCGGGGAGGTCATTCGAAAGCTCAAACAGGAGATGACGGCCCATGCGGCGGAACAGGCTTTTGAGAAGGCCGCCCAGGTCAGGGACACCATATTTGCCATCCAGCGGGTGATGGAACGGCAGGTGGTGGTCTGCCCGGACCAGAAGGACAGGGATGTGATGGGCCTGGCCTGGAAACGGGAAAAGGCGGTGGTGACGGTGATGATGGTGCGCGCAGGCCTGCTCATTGATACGGCCCATTACCCCACGGACCTGGGGTTTAAGGAGCCGGATGAAGTATTGCGGGCCTTTCTGGAGCAATACTACAAAAAGACCCGGGAGATTCCGGGACAAGTCCTTTTAAGCCGCCCCATTGAAAACCAGGAAGGGATCGAGGCCGATCTCACCTACGCCGCAGGGCGGAGGGTGTATCTTCACCACCCGGTCCGGGGGGAGAAACGGCGGCTGACGGAAATGGCCGTGGTCAACGGTGAAAAGGAACTGGAAAAAATCCTGCTCAAAGAGGAGGAGGAACAGGCCACCCTGGTCATGCTGCGCAACCTTTTGAAAATGGAAAAACTGCCCGAACGGATCGAGTGCTTTGACAACTCCAACCTTCAGGGCGGTGATCCCGTGGCCTCCATGGTGGTCTTTACCAACGGAAAGCCGGATAAGGCCCAATACAGGAAGTTTATCATCCGGGATATTGAAGTTCAGGATGACTACGCCTATATGACCCATGTCTTGTCCCGGCGGTTCCGCCACACGGAAGAGGAAACGCCCCGGCCGGATCTTCTGGTGGTGGACGGCGGCAAGGGGCAGCTTGGAATGGCCGTGGCCGTGCTCAAAGACCTGGGGCTTGAGGATGAATTTCCCGTGGCCGGACTGGCGAAAAAGGATAAGGACAAAGGGGAAACCGCGGACAAGATCTACCTGCCCGGGCGCTCCAATCCCCTGAACACCGCCCAGTCCCAGAAGGCGCTCTTCCTGCTGGAACAGGTCCGGGACGAGGCCCACAGGTTTGCCATCACCTTCCAGCGTAAGCGGCGGGAAAAACGGGCCGGCCAGTCTGCACTGGATACCATTCCGGGTATCGGCCCCAAAAAACGGCGTCTGTTGCTGACCCGGTTCAAAGGGGTGGAGAATATCAAGCGGCAGTCCGTGGATGAACTGGCTGAACTGCCGGGAATTACCCGGGAACTTGCCGAAATTATACTGGTTTCGCTGGCAAAACAAGGCGGTGCTGCATAACCGTGGCCCCATGAATCAGGTTCATTAAACCTTGCCGTTCCTAAAAAGTGCTCCTGCTGGTATAATGGGGGCACTTTTTTTGCCTGGCAACGCCTCGGGAGGGCGGATGGAAAATATATTGTTGGTGGAGGACAGCAGCTTTTTCGGACAGATACTGTCCAAAGAGATTGTTGACCGGTTTGATTGCAAGGTTGCGTGGGCCCGTTCTTTTTCCCAGGCCGAGGATCTTCTGGCGGAAAATGCGGGGCGTTTTTTTTTAGCGCTGCTGGACCTCAATCTGCCGGATGCGCCCTCGGGTGAAGTTGTCGATCTGGTGCTGGGCCAGAAGATTCCTGCCATCATATTCACCGGGGATGAGAGTAAAAATGTCCGGGAAAACATGTGGTCCCGGCGAATTATTGATTATTTTCAAAAACAGAGCAAAGAAGAGATTCGCCACGTCCTTTCCCTGATTGACCGCATCAAGCGCAATCAGATGGTCAAGGTGTTGGTTGTGGATGACAGCAAAATGATCCGCAACCACCTCACGGTCCTTCTGGAAACCCATAAATACGATGTCTTGACGGCCGAGAACGGAAAAGAGGCCCTGGAAATCATTCATTCCGTACCGGATATTGAGATGGTGATTACCGATTACCAGATGCCTGAAATGGACGGGTTTGAACTGACCAAAGCCATTCGGGAAGCATACGACAGGAAGCAGATTGCGGTTATCGGTATTTCCGCGCAGGAAGATCCGGATCTGGCCACCCGGTTTATCAAAATAGGGGCCAATGATTTTATTACCAAGCCGTTTTCCCCGGAAGCCTTTTACTGCAGGATCCGGCAGAACGTCGAAATGATCGAGCATATCAAGCAATTGCGGGAAACCGAATCCCGTCTGCGCCAGGCCAGTGACGAAACAGACCGTATGAATGCCGAGTTAAAAAAGGCGGTGGATCTGTCCAATCAGATGGCGGAGAAAGCCAAAAAGGCCAACCAATACAAGAGTGAATTTCTGGCAAATATGAGCCATGAGATACGCACGCCCATGAACGCCATTATCGGCCTGTCCCACCTGGCGCTTAAAACACGCCTGACCAATAAACAGCATGATTATCTGTCAAAAATAAAGATGTCCGCCCACCTGTTGCTGGGCATTATTAATGACATACTGGATTTTTCGAAAATTGAAGCCGGCAAGCTGGCCATAGAGACCATTGATTTCAATCTAGATGAAGTGCTTGCCAACGTGGCAGGGTTTGTCAACATGAAAGCCCAGGATAAAGATATTGAAATCCTTTTCAGCATCGCCCGCGATATCCCCATGGCCTTGCAGGGAGATCCCCTCAGACTGGGACAGATTTTAACCAACTTGTCTGATAATGCCGTGAAATTCACCGAGACCGGAGAGGTGGTTGTCTCCGCGCGGATGCCTTCAACACCGGTTCACGGTCTTGATGAGAATCAGATTATGCTGGAGTTTTCAGTAAAGGACACCGGTATTGGACTGACCAAACCCCAGGTGGATAAACTGTTCAAGGCGTTCAGCCAGGCCGATACCAGCACAACCCGTAAATACGGCGGCTCCGGCCTGGGACTGACGATTTGTAAACGGCTGGTGGAGATGATGGGCGGAGAGATTTCCATTACCAGTGAACCCGGAAAAGGGACATCGATATCATTTACGGTTCTCTTTGAACGGGGGCCTGAAGATGCTGTCAAGGCCGATCTAAGCCTGCCAAAGGATATCAGCCACATAAAGGTGCTCGTGGTGGATGACAATGCTTCCGCCCGGAGGATGATCAGTGAGATGCTGACCACCTTTTTTGTCGATGTGACGCCCATTGAATCCGGGACCGCGCTTCTGGAGGGGCTGAGCAACGGTACCCTGCCGGACGGGATTGATTTGATTTTTATGGATAATGAGATGCCCGGGATGACGGGGGTGGAAGCGGCGGTAAAGCTCAAAGAGATGGCCGGTATGCAAAATACACCGGTCATCCTCATGACCCGTTCCATTGACACCGAGGTTGAGTCCGGTTCAAAAGCGGATGATCCCATCAGTCTTTGTATCCTTAAGCCGGTAAACCAGTCGATTCTCTTTGATGCCATCATGGAAACATTTGGTATGGCGGTTGTTAAAAAGACAGAGGAGACTCAGAAACAGGCCGCACTGATGGATGCCCTGGATAAGATTAAGGGCGCCCGGGTTCTCCTGGCCGAAGACAACCGGATCAACCAGCAGGTGGCCTGCGAATTGCTGGAAAGTGTCGGGCTTCAGGTCGCCGTTGTGGAAAACGGCCGGGAAGCGGTTGATAAAGTCATCTCAGCAACGCCGCCTTTCGATGTGGTATTGATGGATATCCAGATGCCGGAACTTGACGGATACCAGGCTGCCGGCAAACTGAGGGAAAAGCAAATCAGCACTCCCATTATTGCCATGACCGCCCATGCCATGGCGGGCGACCGGGAAAAATGCCTGGATGCCGGGATGGACGATCATGTGACAAAACCGGTGGACCCGGAGGCCCTGTACGCGGCATTGATCCGGTGGCTACCTCCGGGCCGAACCCAAGGCCACGCACCCGGATCGCCGGATCCGGTGTCCCAATTGCCGGAGGAAATACCCGATTCCGATTTGCCTGAGGCCATGGACGGCATTGATATGAAAAGTGCCCTGAGAAAAGTTGCCGGCAACACGGCGTTGTTCAAAAAGCTCTTGTTCCAGTACCAGGCTGAGTTCGGTGACAGTATGGATGTCCTGGCCGCCCACATTGAGAATGAGGCGTTTGACCAGGCCAGGCACCTGGTGCACACATTGAAAGGGGTCTCCGGCAACATCGCTGCAAATGAGCTGCACACGGCGGCAAAGCTGTTTGAAACCGCTCTTTCAAACCAGGTCACCGACTCGTTTCCGGCATTGATGGACAAGCTTGCAAGGGCGAACCGACGGCTGCTCTCCGCCATATCCCGGATGCCGTCGGCGCCGGACACGGCCGAACCTGCCCCGGTACCTGCAGATCAGGATCCGGAAGTCCAGGCAACGGTGTTCCGGCAAATCAAGGAGAAGCTTGAGAGCAATGACCTGATTGATGACACGGAGTTGAGCCGGATGAAATCCGGGCTTATGAATGAAAAATGCCGGGAGTTGTTCCGTCAATTGGAGGGTGAAATCACAGGTTTTGAGTATGATAACGCCGTTCTCACATTGGCGGCGCTGGCAGATGAATCAAATATCCATTTAGGGGAGTAAAATGGCATCCGAATCTAAGAAGGCAACGATCCTCATCGTCGATGATATGCCGATAAACATCCAGGTCCTGGCCGGCGGGCTCAAGGAATTATACCACATAAAAATTGCCACAAACGGTGAGAAAGCCCTGGAGATCTGTGCGGATGTCCGTCCGGACCTTGTCCTGCTGGACATCATGATGCCCGGCATGGACGGATATGAGGTGCTGCGGCAGATGAAGGACAACGTCAGGACAATGGATATCCCGGTGATTTTTGTCACGGCAAAAGGAGAGGTGGAAGATGAAACCAACGGGCTGAATATGGGGGCGGTGGACTATATCACGAAACCCTTTCAACTGCCGGTGGTCCTGGCCCGGATAAAAACCCAGCTCATCCTGAAGCAGAGAACCGAGCTGCTTGAAAGAATGGTGTTTATAGACGGTCTCACCCTGATCCCCAATCGCCGCTGGTTTGATGATACCCTGGAAAAAGAATGGGGCCGGGCCATCCGGAACCAGACCCCCCTGTCTTTGATTATGTCTGATATTGATCATTTTAAGATGTACAACGACAACTACGGCCATGCCGTGGGAGACGATTGCCTCAGGGCCGTGGCCGCGCAATTGGATGCCACCTTGAAACGGTCATCGGATTTTGTGGCCAGGTACGGGGGGGAGGAATTTGTTTTTATCCTGCCGGGCCTGAATAACGACGAGGCCGCCGCATTGGCGGAGAAGATACGGGCCGATGTGGAAGCCTTGAATATTGTCCATGCCTATTCACCGGTGTCCGACCATGCCACGCTCAGCATGGGGGTTGCCACGCTCATCCCAAAAAAGGATAGCAACAGCAGGATGCTTATCGATATGGCGGATACCCTGCTTTATAAAGCCAAAAACGAAGGGCGGAACCGGGTAAAAGCCATGGATACCGGGAAACAATAAGGAGACGGCCATGCCGATGATGAAATTAGATCAGCTCAGGCTTGGAATGACGGCGGCAGCGGATGTCTTAAACAACCGGAACCAGGTGCTGATCCCCCAGGGCACGGTCATTGAGGCGCCCCATCTCAGGGCGCTCAAAATTTGGGGCATCGCCTCTGTTCCCATTGTTGAAAACGGCGGCAAGGGACACCCACGGGAAAAAACTTCAGGATCACAGTTAAAAAAAGAGGTCCTGGAGGAGATCAACCGGTTGTTCCGGCCGGTGTATAAAAAACCGCTGCATCCGGTGATCAAAACCATCATCCCGGTGTGTGCAAAGGCAATTTCCCAAAAACAGGAGCTAACGCAGTCCGGTCGGGTTTTTGATTCCGAGTCACCTTCGTTTCCCTTGGATGAGCAGGCGGCTGGCAGGTTAACGGTAGAAGAGATCATCCGCAATACCAAAGATCTTTTTTCCCTCCCTGATATCCACAATCAGTTGATGGCGGAAATCAACAACCCCTATAGTTCGGCTGCCGATATCGCCGGGGTGGTGGGAAATGACCCCGGATTGACGGCCCGGCTTCTTAGGATTGTCAACAGCGCGTTCTACGGATTCCCTTCGAAAATCGAAAGCGTGGCCCAGGGGGTTTCCATCCTGGGGACAAAGGAGCTTTGCGATCTTGCCCTGGCCACTTCCGTCATCCGTGTCTTTGACGATGCGCTCAAGGGTGTCGTTAACATGAAGCGTTTCTGGTATCACAGTGTGGGATGCGGGGTGATCGCCAAGGAACTTGCCGTGTGTCGGAATGAAACCGGTGTGGAACGGTTTTTTGTTATGGGAATCCTCCATGATATCGGGCGGCTGGTTCTGTTTTCACAGGCCCCCAAAGAAATGGCATGGGCACTTACGTCGGCTTCTGAGCAGGAAAAACCCCTGTACCAGGTGGAAAAAGAGTGCCTGGGCTTTTCCCATGCGGATCTGGGGCATGCCCTGTTACGGGAGTGGCGACTCCCGGAGGCGTATCAGGAAGCCGTATACCACCATCATTCACCGTCAGCAGCCCGGCGGTTCAAACTGGAAACCGCCATTGTTCATACGGCGGACATGCTGTCCCTGGCCATGGGGATGGGGGGCAGCGGCAGTACGTGCATATCCGGTTTCGACCCGCCTGCATGGGATCTTCTGGATATCGAACCCGGTTTTCTGCCGCAGATAATGAAAACGTCCGAACAGGGGACCAAAGACCTGATAGGGGTCTTCAATGACTGATCACCCCGGGGATACGTAAAAAATGAAAAAGAGCCACCTTGACGAGAATCCGTCCGGATTAAATTTCCAGGAATACCTTGATGTAATTGTTAATTTCGGTTCGTCCCTCAAGTCAGAAGACATCGTCCGGGAGGGGGATATCCCCAAGGTTTACGAGGCGACCCTGTCCGCTCTGGACCGGCTCATCGGATTCAAGGCCGGGGCAGTGGCGCTGTTCGACGATGTCCTGCTCAACTGTGATCTCTCGTTTTATTCGCCAAAAGATCAAAAAGAACGCCTGGCCATGGAGATGGAGCATCTCATAGAAAAGGGTGTTTTTGCCTGGGTCCTGCAAAACAATAGATGGACCTGTGTCCCTTCGGGCGCCGGCACGGGCAAGGTGATGATCAGTACCCTGTCCACACGGACAAAAACCCTAGGGGTGTTCATCGCCGTTGTTGAGGCCGAGGATATCGCCGACATTCACCTTAAAATTGTTTCCATCATTCTGTCTATCTGCGCCAACACCATAGAAAATATATCCCTTTATGAGGAGATTAAATCCCATAACCGGAATCTGGAAAAAACGGTTGAACAGCGTACCATCGAGCTTGAAAAGGCCCTGACAAAAGCAAATGTGGCCAATACGGCCAAGACCGAGTTCCTGGCCAATATCAGCCATGAGCTGTTGACCCCGATGAACGGAATTGCGGGGCTTGCCCAGCTTCTCGGGAAGAGCGAGCTTAACGGCTTCCAGAAGGATTCCATAAAGAAAATCAACGCCCTGACAAGCCATTTAAAGAATATGATCAGGGATATTCTTGAGTTCTCTCAAAAAGGGGGCGCATACCGGGACGCCCGTAAAAAGGTATTTAATCCCGCCGGTGTAATGGATGAGTTATTTCAGGCGCTTTTTCCCCGCGCCCGTAAAAAGGGTATTGGCTTCACCATTGAAAGTGAGGGGACGATACCCGGGAAACTGATCGGTATTCCGGAACATCTGAGAAAAACAGTATTCCATCTGACGGATAACGCATTGAAATTCACCGATGAGGGAGAGGTGACAATTTCTGTGGTGCGGCTTCCCCACCCGTCTTCAGGGAAAGTCCGCCTTGAATTTCGTGTGCAAGATACCGGTATCGGTATGTCTGAAGAGCATCTGGAAGCGCTCTTTACTCCGTTTCACCAGGCAGATGGGTCCGCGGCCAGAAAATATGAAGGTATCGGGTTGAGCCTGCCGCTGTGCCGGAAACTGGTGGAACAGATGGGCGGACAAATCCAGGTGGCCAGTGAGCCGGGAAAGGGCAGCCGGTTTTCTTTTACCGCCCTGTTCGGCGTGGTGGCGGGAAGCGAGGACATCCGGCTCATTTTTCCCGGCGGTGACGATTTAGGTGACACAGCCTCCCTCCTTGACAGGCTATACGGATTTGATCTTTCCGTGGGCCTTGAAAATGCCGGAATGGATGAGCGCCAGTATTTTGATTTTATCCTCAGGTTCTGCCATGAATACGGAGATGCCGCCGAAAAGGTGGTGGATATCATCAATAAGGGGCATCTCACACGGGGAAAGAAGTACATTGTCAATTTCATCGGTGTCTGCGGCACCCTGGGGGCCCTCAACCTGTGCCGGATTGCCAAAGGCATTGAGAAAGGATTCCGGCACACGGATTCGGAAAATTTCAAGGGACTGATACAGGAATTTGAACGTGAATGCCAGATCGTGTTTAACGCCATCAAAGCCGTCAAGCCTGCAGATGACGTCGCTGTTGAAAAACGAGGCAAAACGGCCGGACAGGATGTGGCCCGAATCAAAAACATATTAACCCGCATAGAAGCTGCGGTGGCGGAAAATACGATTATCGATGAAACCCTGGTGCCTGCCCTGATTGAACACACAAAAGCGCCAATGCTCCGTCAAAAAGTAAAAGAACTGGAATCGGCCGTTTCCCGGTTTGACTACCCTGCCGCAGCCACTGTGATCAGGGACATATTCAATGACCTGGAAGAATGAGATGTGCCAGGGGGCCTGGCTTTATTTTCCCTGGGCGGCTTTGGGGGATAAGGGGTTACAGCTCGACAATCTGAAACCCTTGGTTGGGGGTGAACCGTCCCTGGTATTTGACCGGGGTATCGGATTCTTTTTTGGATTCCATAAAAACAGCAGGGGTTTCTGAATCCTCTTTTTCGCTGGCCGGTGTAAAAATTCTGAGGGTGCCGGCCCGCCTGAGCCACCCTTCGACTTCCAGGGTCATCAGGGTCATTTGCTTTTCGATTTCTTTGATTCTGACCCCGATGTTTCTGTCCTTAGCTTCGGCTGCTTTTTCCAGTTCCGGCATTTTTTTCAAGGTGTCCAGAAGTTTTTTTATGGACATGACCTCTTTGGTGTTCATGGTCTGGGAAATGGTGTCCAGATCCTTGTACATGACATCGTAATCCATGGTTTGGGCTGCCATGATGAAGCTTTTCATATCATCCCGGAGCAGGGGATTGGTTTTCAGGATTTTTGACAGCTGCCGGATATTGTTGTGAAGGGCTTCGGTCATCTCTTTTTCTTTGGCTTTTCGTTCCAGCTTTTCCTCGGCCAGTTTTTTCCTGTCCTCGGATAAGGCTTTTCTCTCATTAAACAGCCGGCTGCCGAACCGGATGGTATTATCACCGCAAAAGTAAATCCCCTTGATAGAGATGCGCTCGGCATCGATGACACTGCCCGAAAGGATCCCCCTGGACTTTTCGAAGATAAACTCCACCCCATCGGCCCGGGTGTCCACCATTTCATCCGCCAGGGTGATTCTGCCTTTCTGGGACGTGATGCGGGATTGTCTGGCCAGGTGGGCAATGACATCCTTTCGTGCGACAATCCGGCTATCCGGATGGGACATGGTGATCTTGGCATGGCTGTCCGTTTCCACGGTACCGCCTTCCAGTTCCCCCACCTCAACGGTCCCCCTGGCCCTGATGCTGAAACCGGAGCAGATGGTATCAATCTTCATGCTGATGGGGCAGATGAAATTGGTGCCGATGTTGCCGGTGGAATAATCTATCCGCCGGATATCCAGTGCATCTCGTATTTCTATTTTTCTGACTTTTCCATTGGCCAGACTCAAGAGCACCACACCGGTTCTGGCGGCCCTTAAAAAGTATCCCCGGCTTTTGCCGCCGGTTTTCTGGCTTTCCACGATGTCCACCCCATCCCTTGTGGCAACGTCCATGGGCAGTGCCTGGGGGACATGGATCACCTTGCCGTCGTACTGGATACCCGGTTTCCCCTGTACTTCCGGCGTGATAAAAAAGAGGTTGTCCCCCTTTTTTACGATGGGGTATTTATTGATCTCCCTGAAATCTATTTTACCGTCATCACTTACCGCCCCGGGGCAGCGTTTGTAATCAAAAAAGGCCTTTCCGATTTCCGCGTCCCGGCTGGGCACCGGGGGAACCCCTTTGATTTCAACCGCTAAAAGGTCCCGGGTAACCAGAACGCGCATGAAAACCGCCAGGTGGGCCAGGTCCGGATTCCCCATACTGGAAAGATTCAGCAGTTGCTTTTGTATCTTTAGCTCTTCGCCGTCCGGGATTTTCCTGACCAAAAGCTTTCGGATCAGCAAGGGTATTTTCGGGGAGTTCAGATTGATCCGGGGGAAGAGCTGGCCCAGGGCTTTGACGATAACCTGGTCCGGGGTTTTTGTCCGGTCCACCTGGAATCTGACGATGACGGGATTTGCCTGTTTGGATATCTCCTGGAACAGGTTGCTTTCAAGAATATCGGCCTTGTCCTGGGTACGGTCCCGGTCACTGGATTGGGCCGGCGGGGATGGGGTCTGTTCAGCCATGTGAATTCCTTGTTTCAGGATACCGTTGCGCTTTTTTACTTACATTTTAATCGGCGTAACCCTGAAAATCCTTTAAAACCACTCTTTTTATCCTACAACTCTACTACTTTGGTAGGAAACATGCAAAAGTCTTTTTGTAAAATCCGATCTTTTCACTTTACAGGGGCAGGCTGAACGTATAGTAGACACTGGAACAGCTTTATAATAATTGCGGGCATCTGACAGGCCCGGGAGAAGAAAAATGACTGACGAATTCAAAGACATGGACGACCAGGGTGCCCAGGAGATGAGTTTTGAGGAATTGTTTGAGTCCTATGATGCGGACATCAACAAGGAACTCAAGCAGGGGGACATGGTTGAGGGAACCATCATCTCCATCGGCAGAACCTCCGTATATGTGGATACGGGCACAAAGAGCGACGGCGTGGTGGATAAGGCCGAGCTGGTTGATGAGAACGGAGAATTCCCCTTTGCGGTGAATGACAAGATCAAGCTTTACGTGGTCTCCATGAGTGAGAGTGAAGTCATCCTGTCAAAGGCCATTTCCGGTGCAGGTATGGCAACGATGATCGAAGACGCCTATCGCAGCCGGACGCCGGTGGAAGGCAAGGTAACCGAATCCATCAAAGGCGGTTTTTCCGTCGATATCCTCGGCAAAAGGGCCTTTTGTCCGGTGAGCCAGATGGACGTCCGGTATGTGGAAACCCCTGAGGACTACGTGGGAGGGACCCACCATTTTTTGATCACCCGGTTTGAAGAAAAGGGCCGCAACATCGTTATCTCCCGCAGGGAACTGCTTGCCGAACAGATCAAGGAGCAGCGGGAGGCATTCATGAAAACCGTGGCCGAGGGCGACGTACTCCAGGGACGGGTGACCAAGCTGATGTCCTACGGTGCATTTGTAGAACTGACACCGGGTGTTGAAGGCATGGTGCATATCTCAGAGCTGAGCTGGTCCCGGGTTGAGAAACCTGCGGAAGTGGTCCGTGTCGATGATATTCTTGCGGTGAAGGTGCTGAAAATTGAAAAGCCCGAGAGCGACAACCCCAAGATTTCCCTTTCCGTCAAGCAGACCGCGGGAGATCCCTGGGATAACATGGGAAGTACATTCAAAGCCGGTGACCAGGTGACCGGCAAGGTGGTCCGCCTGGCCAACTTCGGTGCCTTTGTGGAGATCGCCCCCGGGGTGGACGGCCTGGTTCATATTTCCGAGATGAGTCATGTGAAACGGGTGCTCCGTCCTGAAGACGAAGTCTCCGAAGGGGAAATGGTCCAGGTGGTCATCAAAGCCATTGACATGGACAGCAAGCGGATTTCACTGAGCATGAAAGATGCGGCAGGTGATCCCTGGACAGGCGTTACCGCTAAATATGCCCCGGGCACGGTATTGGAAGGGACCTTGGAGAAAAAGGAAGGGTTCGGCCTTTTTATCCGGCTGGAACCGGGAATCACAGGGCTTATGCCCATGTCCAATATCCGCCAGTCCGAATCCGGCGCCAAATACGAAGCCATGAAGCCCGGTGATACCGCCGAAATCCTGGTGCAGGAGGTGGACGAAGAAAAACGCCGGATTACCCTGGCAGCACCGGACCAGAAAGATTCCGGAAACTGGAAGCAGTTTGCCTCAAAGCAACAATCCAAGTCTCTGGGGACCATGGAAAGCGTATTTCTGGAAGCCATGGCCAAAAAGAATAAAAAATAGGCGATAGACGCGCAGAAGCGCTCAACGCCTCTGCTTTAAGCCCCTTTGCTGCCAGCCTGCCGGTATCAAGGGGGCTTTTTTATTGGGTCCTTCTTTTTGCCAGGTACAACCCGGCCCGGCCCATGAGGTGATAGGCCGGGAGAAGTACCGGGATCATCCGTTCAGTCAGAGGAGACAGGAATACCAGCCGGCTCAGCTCCTGAAACAGGGCCTCATAATCCCGGACCTCAAGGTAGATATTGGCACCGTGACTCGGATAGCCCCAGCGTCGTGCAAGCCGTGTGGCCATGGATTTGCCTCCGGCCATGGTTACCACGGCCTCAAAGGGCCCCCTTGGATTGTAGCGGGTATTGCAGGGCTGGGACTTCGCGTTATGCAACGCATTGACGGCGGCATCGGCCAGTTGTCTTCTCCACTTATTTTCACAAAAATCCGGATGCCACTTGTCGATGGCAAAGGTGGGCACATCAGGCATGGCTATCCGGGTGTGGGTGCAGGCGTCGGGGCAGCCGGAAAAAAAGAGTGGCGGAATATTGAACCTGGAGAGGGCTGCCGAAAAAAGCTGGACTTCGGATACGAGGTGGCCGTTGATCCGGACTGCGGCGATTCTGGAGGTCAGGGTGTGTGGCAGAAAACCTGGCCAGCCGGAGGGGGCATGCATACCGATCATCATCACCCCGTCAAATCCTTTGGGGCCGCCGAGCCCGGGTACCGGTCCCCGGGCATATCCCTGGTTCAGGATAACATCCGGGTTCAGATGTTCCCTAAATATATTGAAAGCGGTTCTATGGAAGTCCTGGACAACCACCTGGCCGGCACCGGCCTCAAGGAGTGCCGTAGCCAGGGTATTGACATCCCGAGTCATTCCCTGGCAGGCCCGGGGCCAGCCCTTGCCCATGAACTTTGCCGCTGACCGGGTGGTGCACCGGGAGCTTCCCTCGATATCCGCAATAACGAAAATGCGTTTCCTGCGGTTTGATCTGACGGCTGTCATTCCTTTAATTACCGCCGGTGCAGGGAATTGCTGCTAAATGTCTCAATTTTGGTTTTACCCCTTTCCAATCCGGTCCCAAGTCTGCTATCCTGCCACAAAATAAAAGACTGAACAAGAAAAACCGCCTGAGTGGAGCCCATGGACAAGAAGTGGCAAATCCTTTTTTGTGATGAAACTGAAACCGCCTGTCCGGTAACGGAATTTATTAATGACTGTGCGCCTGCACACCAGGTCAAGGTGCTGCGGATCCTTTCCCTCCTGGAGGAGAAGGGCCCTGTTTTGCCCAGGCCCTATGCAGACATCCTTTACAACGGGATTCATGAACTCAGGGTGAGCCTGGCCCGGGATCAGGTGCGGATTCTTTATTTTTTCTGCTACGAACGGTTCATTGTGCTGTATCATGTCTTTTTTAAAACCACCCGCAGGGTACCGGACAAGTATGTGGCCCAAGTGGCGGCGTACCGGGAAACCTTTTTGGAAAAGACGTCCAGAAAAGAACTTGAAAGGCAGGCCCTTGCTGTTTTTTAAGGATATAAAACAGGAAAAGCTGGATGATCCGGATTTCAGGGACTATTACCACAGGGAATGCCACATCTGTGACACCACCATGTCTGTGGTGGGGCGGTTTCTCAAGATGGGTGACAGGTTGCCGGAAGTGCTCAAGGCGCTTGATATTCCGGTTGAAGCCTTTGACGCGCTTAAAGACGGTGACCACTGTGATCCGCACATGGTTGCCAGACTCTGTGATCGGGTGGGAATGGATGGCCGGCGTGTCCTTGGCCAGTGTCCCAGGGCCGCTGAGACCGGCCGGAACCAAATGACCGAAAAAGGGGAGAACCGGTAATGGAACAGGGAAACGAAACCATCCTTTTTGTGGATGATGAGGATTACCTGGCAGAGGTCGGCAAAGAGATGCTGGAGGATTACGGGTATGTGGTTGACATTGAGACCGATCCCCTGGCGGCCATGGAGACATTTAAACAGAACCCGGACCGGTACGACCTTTTGATCACTGATTATACCATGCCCGGTATGACCGGAGATGAGTTGGTAGCGCAGCTCCATGCCATCACACCGGGACTGCCTGTCATTCTTTGTTCCGGTATCCGGTTGACCCCGGAAATCACCGAAAAGACAAAGCTTTCCAGAGTCTTGCTGAAGCCCTTTGACATGGACGTTCTGCTGGAAACCGTCCGGTCGGTCTTGGACGACGCTGCATCCTGACCATCTGCCGATGACATCTGACCCCCGACTTTTTGTGACTGATTTTGACGGCACCCTCCTGTCAGATGATCGCCGGATACACCCCCGGGACCTTGATACGCTTGCCCGCCTCAAAGACAATGATATCATCACCGCCATCGCCACGGGCAGGAGCCTGTTTTCCTTTTACCGGGCCCTGAATCAGATGGGCCTTGATGCTGAACGGTTGCCGGTGGATTACTTAATTTTTTCCACGGGGGCCGGAATCACTTCCCTCGAAAGTGGCAATCTTCTGCTTTCCCGGGATATCCCCACCTCCGGCATCAAAGAGATCTGCCGGTGCTTTGATGGGATGGGGTTTGATTATATGGTGCACAAGGCCATTCCGGATACCCCCTATTTCCTCTACCGGGAGAACGGGCTCAACCACAACCCGGACTTTTACCACAGGATCCGCCTGTACCCTGATTTCGGCCGTCCGCTGGACGCTGAGCCTACCCTTTACGACCGGGCCACAGAGGTGCTGGCCATACTTCCCGGCGGTGTCCGCCCCGGGACGCTGGCAACCATTCAAGCTCATTTGGCGGGATTCAGTGTCATTCATGCCACATCACCGCTGGATCACCGTTCCGCCTGGATAGAGGTGTTCCATCCCGAAGTGTCAAAGAGCCGTTCCGTGGGCTGGCTGGCCCGCAGGCTTGGTATCCGGCAGGAGCAGGTGGTTGCCGTGGGAAACGACTATAATGACAGGGATCTTTTAGACTGGGCAGGACTGGGGTTTCTGGTGTCCAACGGGCCTGAGGATATGAAACGGGTTTTTGCGGCGGTGGCGGGCAATAACGATTGCGGGGTCAGTGATGCGGCCAGGGTGGCGGAACTGCTGAGCTAGGGACCTTGGTGGAATTCAGACCGGGTTAGTCCAGGTCGTCAAGATCATTAATATCAATTTCCGGATACAGTTTTTCGCAGCACTCCGGGCAGATGCCGTGTGAGAAGACCACGTGGCTGAAGAATTCTTCCACCTGCTGCCAGGCGTCCTCTCCTTTTCTCACGTTTTTACAGCTGGCGCAGATGGAGACGATATCCTTGGTGGGTTCTTTCTCCTGTTTGAGAAATTTTTGATACTTCTGACGCATTTCGATGAGCTTGGTGATGTCCCGCACAACGGCAATGGCACCGCCGTACTGGTTCGTATCGTCGTACATGGGGCTGCAGGCAAGTTCCACATGGACATGGGTGCCGCTCTTGCTGACCAACTGGATTTCGTACCGGCTGGTCACCCCTTTTTTCCGGACCAGGGTTTCCCGGACAATGTCGGCAAAGCTTTCCCGGGTGGCCAGCTCCACCAGGTTCATCCGGCAGATTTCCGCAGTGGTATACCCCAGCATTTTGCAGAATGCCGGGTTGGCAAAGGTTATATTCTCAAGGGCATCCACCGTGAATACCCCTTCGGCGATCTGTTCGGTGATGGTCCGGTACCGGGCTTCGCTCTTTTCCAGCCGTTTCCGGTACCGCCTGTTCTCCTGGATCAGGAATTTGTTTTCAAGGGCCTTTTGGATCACATGACGGATCATGTCCAGGTCCCGGATGGGTTTGTTAATAAAGTCCTTTGCCCCCATCTGCAGGGCCTTGATCACATCCTGCTTTTTTCCGGCCCCCGAGACCACGATCATGGGGATGTCCGGGTTATGACGGTGGATTTCGGTCATGACGTCCAGACCGTCCATGACGGGCATTCTCAGGTCTGTGATAACAATATCCACCTGCTCCCTGAAAAAGATATCCAGGCCTACGTGACCGTCTTCGGCAGTGATAACCCGGTACCCTTCGTCCCGCAAAAAAGATGCAAGGCTTTCCAGGATGGAAATTTCATCATCTATGAGTAGGATGGTTTCCTGTCGCATGATTGTATTCGATGACCACGTTTGAATGCTGTTTAATGGAGTTCGGTCTTTAATGGTGCTTGGAGAAGACCGCCGTTCCCGTTACGGCTGATGGATATCACTATAGCAGAGTTCCGCACAAAGTCAAAGGGCTTTGATCAATCGCAGCATATCTCTGACCGCCACGTCAAATCCGGTGATGACCGCCTGGGAAACAATGCTGTGACCGATGCTGTACTCACTGATTTCGTCCAGCCCCTTAAAGGCGGAAATGGAGTGGTAGTCGATACCGTGGCCGGCATTCACCCGCAGCTTCAGTTTGGTGCCGATTTTAGCGGCATCAACGATCCTGGAAAATTCCCGGTCCCGGTCAAACCCGTTTTCCGCATCGCAGAACGCACCGGTATGAATTTCAATGGCATCGGCGTCGATTTTATGGGCCACTTTGATCTGGTCCAGGTCCGGGTCAATGAAGATGCAGACGTCAATACCTGCGTTTTTCAGCGTCGCCACGGCTTCCCGGATACTTGCCTGGTGGGTGATCAGGTCCAGACCGCCTTCGGTGGTCAGCTCTTCTCTTTTTTCCGGGACAAGGGTGACGGTATCCGGCTTGATGTCCAGGGCGATTCCCAGCATTTCGCTGGTGGCTGCCATTTCTAATATCAATCTGGTTTTCACCACCTGGCGCAGGATGCGGACATCCCGTTCCTGGACATGACGGCGATCCTCTCTCAGATGGACGACGATGGCGTCCGCCCCCGCAGTTTCCGCGGCCATGGCCGCACCCACGGGGTCCGGGTATTTGGCGCCTCTGGCCTCTCTTAAGGTGGCCACGTGATCGACATTTACAGCAAGTTCTGCCATGATAACCTCTCTTGTATATCTGGTCTTTTTTAAATCTGTTTAAAAGGCCGACAGTCCAGGATTCGCTTCCACGATGCGGAGCAGTTCAAGACTTTTTTCTTCCATTTTGTCGGCATCCGCATCCCCCAGCTCATGGTCAAAGCCCAGCAGGTGGAGAATGCCGTGAATCAGCAGTTGGGACATGCGTTCCTCAAGGACGATCCCGGCCTCCTGCGCCTCGCGTGCCGCCGTGTCCACGGAGATCACCACATCCCCCAGAAGTCCCGGTGTAATGTCTGAAAACTCCCCTTCCTGCATGGGAAAAGAAAGCACGTTGGTGGCCGTATCCTTACCCCTGTATGTGGCGTTTAATTCTTTAATTCCGGGGTCATCCATGATGACAATGGAAATTTCATGGGCATCACAGCCCAAGGCGTTTAAGATCCGTTCTGTCTTTTGCTCCAGGGGCGGGGTTGGCAGCCTCTCCTCGTGGCGATTGTCTATCAGTATCTTTAGCTGTGCCATTTTTTTCTTTTTTCTTTTCCTGGGTTTTGTCCGTATATTCGATACGGGAATGGTAAATGGATGTCAGGATATTGTTGAAGCTCTTGGCAATCTGGTGGAGATCCTTGAGGGTCATCTCGCATTCTTCCAGCTGGCCGTCGGCAAAAATATCGTTGATCAGTTCCTTGACCCGGCCCTGGATACGGGCGGGGGTCGGCCGTTCAAGGGCCCGGACCGCCGCTTCCACCACATCTGCCAGCATGACGATGCCGGCCTCCCGGGTCTGGGGTTTGGGCCCCGGATACCTGAAGTCTTCCTCGTTGACGTTATCGTTGCCGGAATTCAGGCTTTTGTTGTAGAAATACTTGATCAGGGAGGTGCCGTGGTGCTGGATGATGCCTTCTATGATTTCATTGCCCAGCTTGTACTTCCTGGCCATCTCCACCCCTTTTTTAACATGCTGGATCAAAATCAGCGCAGACATGGACGGGGAGAGTTTATCGTGCCGATTTTTGCCGTCCGCCTGGTTTTCAATGAAGTACATGGTTTTATCCAGCTTGCCGATGTCATGGTAATAGCCCATGACCTTGGCTTTCAGGCTGTCGGCGGATATGGCGGAGGCGGCTGCCTCGGAAAGGGTGGCAACGATGACGCTGTGGTTGTAGGTTCCCGGGGCTTCGATCATCAGTTTTTTGATCAGGGGCTGGTCCAGGTTGGAGAATTCCAGAAGTTTGGCCGCAGTGGTGTAGTTGAACAATACTTCAATCAGCGGGGTGAAGCCCACGGTGAGGGTGGCGGCGAACAGGCCGCCGCAGAAGGCCAGGGTGACCTGTTTGGCCAACAGCATCAGCTCCAGCTGGGTCTGGGTATAAAACCCCAGGCCCACAGCCAGCAATGCGTTAAACAGGGCCAGCTTGAATCCGGCCACGATAAAATGCCGGCGTTCGTCTCTTTCTTTAATCCAATAGGCCGCGGTAATGCTGGACAGGAAAAAGAAAATAAAAACCTGGAAGCTGTTGCCGAAAGACAAACTGGCAAGAATGGCAAGGGCCAGGGTGAAAAACACGGCAATGTCAAAGCCTAAAAAAAGGCAGGTGATCATGGCCGCAGCCGGTATGGGCACCGCCATGTAAATCCCCCGTGAGGCGATCTCCCTGGGCAGCTCCGGGTTGGCGGAATGGGCGATGTAGACGGCAAGTTCCGTGAAGCCCAGATAAAGGGCCAGCCCGAGGCTCAGGAATATCATATGCCGGTTTATGTCGTTTTTCAGACGGGGATGGTCTCTGAGAAAGAGAAAGTAGACCACCACCAGCAAAACGCAGGTGAGCATGGCCACACCGGTCAAGGACAGGTAGACGTCCTTTTCCACCACCTGTTCTTTGAGGGCGTTGAGTTTGATCAGCTTTAGCTTGTCCACCCGTTCGCCCTCCCTGACAATCATTTCCCCGGCCTTGATCTGGTAGAGGATGGGTTTGATATTGGCCTGGGCATCCTGAATCCGTTTTTCCGTGGCGTTTTTATTCAGGGTGATGTTGGGCTGGAGCAGACGCTGGCTGATATCCACAATGAGGTTGGACAGGCTGTAATTGACCTCTTTGAGCAACGGCTGGCCGATGATGCGGACCATGGCCTTGGCCTGGTCCGGTCCGTAAAATACTTTAAGGTTGGTGACGGTGCGCTCCTGGCCGGACTGGATGGTTCGAAGGGTGATGCCCTTTCCCTCTTCCACCAGGAGGATTTCCTTGTTGGCCACCACCCCGTTGGTCAGAATCTTGTCAACGATGATGCTGATGTCTTTGCCGATCTCTTCGGAAAATTTATATTTGTGGAGAATCTGGTAGGCCCCTTTGGAGATTTCCAGCCCCAACAGTTTTTCAAATTCGGGTTTGGTGGGAAGTACCATCTCAAAGGTGGGATCAGGCAGGGGGGCTGAATCATCGTCATCCCGTGGATCGGGCTGCTGGAAGAGCTTTCTGCCCAGGGCCATGGCGGCGTTGACCCTGGCCAGGGTATCTGCCACCAGTTTTCCGTCAAAGTCATAGACGGTCCGGATGCCTTCCTTGACCTGGTTTTTCTTGGCCTGGTTGACTTCCTTGTCTTCTATGAGAAAGTCCCGGGGGGCCTTGATATCCCGCTGGGCAACATCCCCGATGCGGTAGGCATAGGACACCGTGTTCTGGTCAAAGGTCTGGGAGAGGGTGAACAGCACCAGGATGACAACGAGCATCACCCCGAGCAGGTAGGGGGTGGACATGAGAAATTGTCCGGGTTTGCTGAACCAGCCCTCGTTACTTGTTTTTTTCATATGCATCTATGATGTCGGACACCAGCCGGTGCCGAACCACATCTTCCTTGGAAAATTGTACAAATCCGATTCCCTTTATCCGGGTCAGGATTTTTTTTGCCTCCACCAGGCCGGACCGCTTTCCGCCGGGAAGGTCAATCTGGGTAATATCCCCTGTGACAATGGCCTTGGACCCGTATCCGATCCGGGTCAAAAACATCTTCATCTGTTCCGAAGTGGTGTTCTGGGCCTCGTCCAGAATAATAAAGGCATTGTTCAGGGTTCTTCCCCGCATAAATGCTATGGGCGCAATCTCTATCAACTCCTGTTCAATATAGGCCCTGGCCTTTTCAAAATCAAGCATATCATAGAGGGCGTCATAGAGGGGGCGCAGGTAGGGGTTTATTTTTTCCGCCAGATCTCCGGGAAGAAAGCCTAAGGCTTCCCCGGCTTCCACCGCCGGCCGGGTGAGGATGATTTTCTGGACATCTCCCCGGGTGAATGCGGCAACGGCCATGGCCATGGCCAGATAGGTCTTTCCGGTGCCGGCCGGTCCGATGCCGAACAGGACGTCGTTCTCCTTGATGGCGTTGGTATAGGAAAGCTGGGTGGGATTTCTCGGGGTGATAACCCGGTTTCTGGCCGTGACCAGGATGGTGTTTGAAAATATGTCCTTTAGGGGAAACCCGTGGCCCTGGCGGATGGTGTTGATGGCAGCATCCAGCACGGGCGGTGTCAGCCTGAAATCATCTTTGAGTAACGCATAGAGCTGGTGAATCAATGAGGATGCGGCATCCACCTGTTTGGGCTTTCCGGATACGGAGACCTCACTCCCCCTGGAGTTGATGGTTACATCCAGGGCGCGGGCAATTCTTTCAAGGTTTGTATTTTGGGAACCAAAGAGCTTCTGGGCGAGCACAATGTTCTCGAAGTCGATATTTTTCATGGGCTATAGGGTGCATTTTATTTATCTAAAAATCAATAAAAATCTTGACTGAAATCCCGGCGAATTGCTATCTCTTTATCCTTTGGAATTATTCAGGAATAAGGATTGTTATGAATCTTTTTGATGTCGGCGTTCTTGTGATTGTGGGATTTTGTCTCATCCGGGGGGGATTTCGGGGACTGATCCGGGAAATATCCGGGATTATCGGTATTGTTGCAGGATTTTACGGTGCCAACACCTACTATCATATGCTGGTACCTTATACCACCGGGTGGATCGAGTCGCCGGCATTTCAGCGGCTGGGCTGTTTTTTCTTTTTGTTCTGCGTGATTCTGATCCTTGTGGGGCTCATTGCCCGCCTGCTTATAAAATTGTTGCGCCTGGTGTTTTTAGGCTGGGTGGACAGAACTTTCGGGGTGGTGTTCGGGGCGGCCAAAGGGGTGTTGATCGTCACCATCCTGTTTATGAGTATAACGGTTTTCCTGCCTGCGGGTCACGGGTTTCTCAAAGATTCCAGAACCGCTCCCTATCTGGCCCGGACCGCCGACGCCATGACTCTTTTTGTCTCCCGGAATATAAAATCTGATTTCAACAGCCATATTGAAGGACTGAAACAATCGTGGAAACAGTAACGCCACTGCTGGAGATCATCCGCCGTCTCAGAGGTGAAAACGGATGTGAGTGGGACCGGAAACAGACATCGCTTTCCATGTGGAAATGCCTGGCCGAAGAAATGTACGAACTGGAAGAGGCCATAGTCAACGACGATACCGATGACATTATCGAAGAAATGGGAGATGTTCTTTTTCAGATTCTTTTCATCCTTGAAATTTACGGGGAAGCAGGGCGGTTTAACCTCTCCCACGTGGTGGAAAGGGTGGCTGAAAAAATGATCCGGCGTCATCCCCATGTTTACGATACCGCTGAAATAGACTCGGAAGATGCGCTGAACCGCCAGTGGGAGGAGATCAAGGCCAGGGAAAAGGCGGATGCGGGTAAAGACGGTGATGTCTCCGCCCTTGATAATGTTCCCAGTGGCATGCCGGGCCTTCTGCGGGCGCTTAAGGTGTCTAAAGCCGCAGTCAAGGCGGGGTTTGAATGGGAAAGCCTGGACCAGGTCCTGGACACGGCAAAATCCGAAATAGCCGAGTTTGAAGCGGCCAGGGCCAATGGGGACGAAGACGGGTCCATCCTTGAGTTTGGCGACATCCTCTTTTCACTGGTCAACGTGGCCCGCTTTGCCGGATTTCATCCGGAAACCGCACTCTACAGATCCACTGCTAAATTTGAAGGACGGTTCAGAACGATGGAAGCCGCCCTGAGGGAGGGGCGGCTTGATTTAAAAAAAATGGCACCCGAGGAAAAGGAAGCGTACTGGCAACAGGCTAAAACAGCCTACGACAAATAGTCTCCCCGTTGAAATTTCTCATATTCGGTCCGGGCAGCGACCACCGTCTGGGTGGCAATATCCTTTAATCCGCTGTCCGCTTCTCCAAGAAACCGGGTGTCTTCAAGCAGGGATCCGGCATTTGCATTGATCTTATCGAGCATCGGTGCAATGTTTTTCAATGAGACGTTCGGGTCTTCAAGCTGGCTGACGTAGCTGTCCAGCAACCCGAGCAGTTCATCTGTCTTTCCTGTTACAATGGAAGAAGGATCTTCCAGGTCAAAACTGGGGGCTGCGATTTCTCCCAGTCCCGACACCTGTGTATCCCCTTCGGCAGCCTGGGTTTGATCCAGGGCGTTGTTCAGCAGGGCATCAAAGCCGCCCGTTCCCTCACCGGCTTTTGGCTTTGACTGTGCCTGCCCCCCCATGATCTGGGTGAGTTCGTTGATTTTGTTGATATCTACCATAGTGGCCTCCTTTTTAATCTTGATGAGATTAAAAGCAAAAGCCATGCCATGGCTTTTGCTTGGCGGAGATGTTGTAAATGGACTTTAAATTCAAGTGGTTCTTAAGGCGTCATGGGATTTTTAACCGGAGGGGATCGGAAAGAATAGGGGGAGGAGCTGGGAAAAAACTGCAGCCTACCCCAGCTCATCCATGATGGTGCCGATCATTTTTTCCGCCACCTGTTCGGCATTCACCGTGTACTGGCCGGCCTGAACCTGGTCTTTGAGGTCCTGCACCATCTGGGTGCGGCCCGCAGGTTCTGTTTCGGATGCGGCTGATATTTTCTGGAGGTCCCGGGTGGTGGAGGAGAGGTTGATGCTGTCTTGGGCAACCTTTTCCTCAGACGGTTTGTCCTGGGCACCGGATTTTCCCGCAGCTCCTGTGTTTGTGGCATTGGTGTAACTCTGATTGATGTAATTTTGTGAGGCGTTTGATATTTTCATGGCGCTATCTCCTTCACGATTCCATATTTGTGTCAGCGACCTGGCGGGCCAATTCAGTCATCCGTTTCACAACAAACCTGGAGTCCTCCACAGACAGGGTGCGGGTCACCTTGTTGTTGTCCTCATCAACCGTGGTGTAGGTGAACTGGTTTTTGCCCTTGGCGGTGAAATCTATTTTTTTGCCAAGTTCCCTTTCAATCTGATCGGTGATCTGGGAATCATCTTTTTCCCGTGGTCCTTCGGTGATGATCCGATCCACAATATTGTTGGCAACCTTGTCAATGATGGCCTGACGCTTGCCTTCAGAGGAGATGTTTACACTGTCCGCAGAAACCTTGTTTCCTGCGCCGAACTTATTGCTCCGGCTCAGTAATTTGCCCTGGCTCAACTGTCTTGAGTAGACTTTCAGGACATTTTGTATTTGGTATGATGGTATCTGCATCTTAAGTTTCTCCTTAAACCCAATATCGGATAGGGGAAATTAAAACTTTAGAATTTTTTTTTAATCATCCCAATCACCCTCAGGTCCTTTATCCACAACGATCTTGGAGGCCTTCTCGATGATTTTTTCCCGGGACCACTCATTTTTTTCTTCAATTATTTTAGCTTTGAAACCCGGAAAATGTGATTTGGTCTCAAGAATTTTGTCAATAACCCGGTCTGCGGTGTCCTGTGCATTGAAGACATCTGTGAGCAGGGTGTAGACAAATTCCTCCACCGCTTTGACCATTCTTTCCTTCACATCGGCGGACTGGGCAAGCAGGTGGCTTTCAAAGGGGAGGTTCAGCTTTTTGAAGTTGCCGCCATCCAGGCCGCGTTCAGCAGCGTAGGCCAGCATCTTTTCCCAGTTTTCCTCGGTGATGCCCTTGCCGGCTTCTTTGATGAAGTTCCCGTCAGCGTCCATGATGGCGTTGCCGAAATCGTTCACCTTAACCCCCCATGAGATCATCTGCAGAGCGGTGGCCACATTGGCTTTTGTGGTCCGGGTCTCTTTCGCTATCTCACGGAGCCGGTCGGAGTTATTCCCGGAGGTGCCGTGCTGGGCTCCGGAGATGCCGTAGGGCTTGAGGGCTTCGTGGATCTGGGCGGTGAGTTCCACATTGATGCCGGCATCGTTGGTTTCAATGCCGTGGGTGGTGCCGTTGTTCAGGGCGATCCAGTCCGGAAATATGCCGTGGGCGTTGAGGCCCTGAATCAGAAACAGCGCCTCCTCGTCTGTGGACAGGCCGTATTTTCCTTTTATTTCCCCCACCTCTGTTTCCAGCCCGGCCCATTCGGGGACATAGGGATAAAGTTCGATATTGGCCAGCAGGTTCTGATCGTCCGGCATGTGGGAGGCATCAATGGCGATGGAGGTCACGCCGCTGTCGAACAGGGACTGAATTTCGGTTTTGGCCGGTTCGATGTCCTCAGGCTTTTTGATAACGAAATGGTCCGCATGGATAGCCACCGGTATGGTGATGCCCATCTCATTCATATAGGCGTCGGTCTGCCGGGCAATGTTCCAGAGGCTTGTGGGGCAATAGGCTGCCGTACCGCCTTCGGATCTGGCGATCTCAATGATAATGGCGGCATTGGCCCGCTGGGCCGCCGCCAGTGCGCCGCGGATGACAAACGAGCTTCTGCCGTTGGCGGCAATGGTCATGCAGCCGCCCTTGGCCAGCATGGCCTGGTCAATATATTTGCCGCTGACAATCAGCGCCTTGGAGTTGGGAAAGCAACGTTTTACATTGGGCGGTCTGCCGTAATCAAGGGCGGTGTTGAAATCCTCACTATATATATTGGCCATGGTATTTGTTTTTCCTCCATCGTCAGTATCTAAATTAAATTTTATTTCCCTTTTTTGTCATGAAAACACCCTAAAATCAAGCCTAAAGGGATTCTGAATAAGTATTCACGAACCGATTTTGCGGTGGCAACTGGGCTCTCTAAAAAGTGAAAACAGCATTAAATCGCATAACGTTCTGTAAATATTGGTTATAATTAAATTAATAATTAATATTTTTTAGGTATTTTGGGCTTGACATTTGAATAAATCTAATGTTAGATGAATGAATCGTTATTCATTTGACCAGAAAAGGGGCCAAAGGATTTGCAGAAAAATAAAAGTGAAAAATACCACAAAATCCTGGACAGTGCGGGGGCGGTATTTGCGGAACACGGCTTTTACAAAGCCACGATATCCCAGATCGCTGCAAAAGCAGGCGTAGCGGACGGCACCCTGTACCTCTACTTCAAAAACAAGGATGATATACTCTACCAATTCATCAACTTCAAGACCCAGGTGGTCTTTGAAAAGATGAATACCGCGGTGGCCATGGGAAACAATGCGGAAGACAAATTGAGAAATCTGATCCGTTGTCATTTGGAAGAGTTTCAAAGTGACAAGAACATGGCCATCATCTTTCAGTCCGAAGTCCGGTATCTGAGGGATATCGAGTCCCAGATCAAGGATATCTCAAAGATGTACCTGGATCTGCTGTCCGATATAATCGAACAGGGCCAGATTGAAGGTTCCATGCGCCAGGACCTTTTTGTGGGGCTGGTGAAGCGGTTTATCCTCGGGGCGGTGGAAGGGGTGATTTCCACCTGGGTATCCGCCCACGGCAGGTATGACCTGGTGTCCATGGCCGACCCCCTGGTGGATCTTTATCTGTCAGGAGTGAAAGGGGACTAAACCGGGTCCATTATATAAATGGTTAAAATTTCATGAATATGGCTTTTTCCTTGACGGCAATGACCATGTTTATTAAAGCACAATGAGCCTGGATTCATTACTCAATACATATAACGGGAGGTAAATCAATATGTCTTCAATCATCGGACCGGCAAGTTATCAACTGTTCGGGTTCTTTCCAACGATTATTCTGTCATTTCTGCTGCCAGTGATAGGGGTGGGGCTTTTCACCTATATCATGGCAAGGCGGATCGCTCCCCTGGTAAGGGCAAATCCGGACTACCGGTTTGACAATATCCCCCAGCGGATCATCAACTTATTCCTGGTCTGGCTGGCCCAGATCCGCCAGCCCCGTTACATGCTGGCCGGCGTACTTCACATTGTTATTTTTGCAGGCTTTCTGGTGCTGTCCATCCGGTCCACCACCCTGGTGATCGTCGGACTGTCCGACGGTTTTGTCCTGCCCGGGTTCGACGGTGCCCTGGGCGCGGTGTACAACTTCTTTAAAGATTATGCCGCCACCGGCGTTCTGATTGCCTGTCTCGTGGCTGCGGTCCGCCGCGGTGTCATTAAACCGGCACGTTACGCAGTACCTGAAAAATACGGAAAAGACCATACGGCCGAAGCAATTTTCGTATTGGGGGTTATCTCCACTCTGATGATTTCCGAGGCGCTTTTTGAAGCTTCTGAACTCGCCTATGTGCTCAGAGAAACCGGGCACGACCATTTTGTGGCGCCGCTGTCCATTACCTGGATGTTTAAAGCCATGCTGGGCACCACGTCACTGGACACCCTCCAGGGTATCCATGTGGCTGCATACTACATCCACGATGTGGCTTTCTTCTTCTTTCTCTGCTTTCTGCCCATGGGCAAGCATTTCCACGTCATCACCTCGATTTTCAACGTGTTTTTCATGCGCGTCAAAAAGGGCAATATCAAGCCGGTGATGCACGGTGTCAGCGAAGAAGACCTGGACGAACTGGAATCTTTCGGCACCAAAAAACTGGAAGACTTTACCTGGAAGCACATGCTGGACTTCTACTCCTGCGCGGACTGCGGCCGCTGTTCAGATCAGTGCCCCGCCAACGCCGTGGGACGTCCCCTGTCTCCCCGGTTCATCACCATCAAGGCCCGTGACCTGATCTTTAAAAATTATCCCATGACCGGTGAAATTTACAACTCTCCCAACCTGCTGGTGGAAGATATTTATACCGAAGACGAAATCTGGTCCTGTACCACCTGTGGCGCCTGTGAAGAGGAATGTCCCCTGGGCATCGAGTACATCGATAAAATGGTTGACCTGCGGCGGGGTATGGTGGACGAGGGGATGGTTCCCCAGTCCCTGCAGAAACCTTTGAAGGCCCTTGAAAAACGCGGCAATCCCTACGGCAAAATGGAAAAGAAAAGGGCAGACTGGGCCAAAGATAAGGAATTCAAGGCAGAGCATAGTGTCAAGGTGCTGGGCAAGAAGGAAACCGCTGAAACACTTTACTTTGTCGATTCCATAACGTCCTATGATGACAACATTCAGGACATTGCCAAGCGCACCGCCATCATCCTTGAAAAGGCCGGTGTGGATTACGGTGTCCTGGGCAAAGAGGAAAAAGACAGCGGCAACGAGGTTCTCCGGTTCGGTGAGGAAATGCTTTACCAGTCCCTCAAGGAAGACAACACCGAAGCCATTCTGGCCTCCGGCGTCAAAGAAATCGTCACCGCCGACCCCCATGCCTACAATGCCTTGAAGAATGACTACCAAGGGCTTCCCCCGGTGAAACATATCAGCCAGGTGGTCACCGAAAAAGTGAAGTCCGGTGATTTGGTCCTGACATCCTGCAAAGAACCCGGCAAGGTGTTCTTCTACCATGACCCCTGCTATCTGGGCCGTCACAACGGGCTCTATGAAGATCCCAGGGAAGCGCTGGATGCCATTGACAATCTGACCCGGGTGGAAATCGAAAAGAGTCGTGACCGGTCCTTTTGCTGCGGCGGCGGCGGTCTGATGCTCTTCTACGAACCGGAGGAAGAAACCCGCATGGGCGTTCTCCGGGTGAACATGGCGGCCGAAGCCGGTGCCACGGTCATTGTCACCGCATGTCCCTTCTGCCTGGTGAATATGCAGGATGCCATCAAGGTGGCGGGCAAAGAAGGTGAAATGGAAGCCATGGATTTTACCCAGTTGATCGAGCAACATCTAGCATAGATAATAACGTACGGAAGTCGGGCTGCCGGAGCGTTTCGGGCCGGCAGCCCCGGAAACTTAAAGTTTTATTTTAGGAGGCGATGATGGAAATTTTGGTATGCGTCAAGCGCGTTCCAGATACTGCTGAGAACGAATTTGAGCTCAACTCGGACGGAAACGACCTGGACCGTGACGATCTGGTATACTCTGTAAATGAATGGGACAACTACGCGGTTGAAGAAGCCATTCAGATCGTGGACAAGGTGGGCGGCAGCGTCACTGTGGTCACTGTGGGTGACGACGAAGCTGAAGAAGTCCTGAGACGTGAAATGGCCATGGGCGCCAACAACGGTGTTCTCCTGGCTGATGATGCATTTGAAGGCTCTGACGGCAAGGGCATTGCCACCATTCTTAAAGCTGAAATCGAAAAGGGCAGCTATGACCTCATCCTCACCGGTGCCCAGGCGGATGAAGGCGCAGGTCAGGTGGGCGGTATGCTGGCAGCCATGCTGGACTACCCCTATGCATCCCTGGTCAATAAAATCGAAGTGGACGGCGACGCCAAGATCAAGGTCGGCCGTGAAATCGAAGGCGGCAACCAGGAAATGAACGAAATCGAACTTCCCTGCGTGCTTTCCATCCAGACCGGTATCAACGAGCCCCGCTACGTGGGCATCCGCGGCATCCGTAAAGTGGCCAAGGTTGAAATCCCTGAAAAAGACGCCGGGGCGCTTGGCATTGATGCGTCCGCCGTGGGGGAAGCCGGTGCCAAAACCAAACGCGTGGACTACTTCGTACCTGATATGGGCGACGGTGCTGAAATGCTCGAAGGCTCCACCGATGAGATCATTGAACAACTGATTGAGAAGCTGAAAGCCAAAGGAGGACTCTAATCATGACACAGATTTTTGCATATATTCCCCATAAGAACGGTGCTGCGGAAGATGTGGCATTGGAGTATCCCGAAGCGGCTAAAAAGATCGATGCCGGTGCATCCGTCACAGCGGTTGTGACAGGTTCCGGTGCTGACCTGGACAAGGTTGCCGGCGACATGGCCAAGATTTACAGCGAAGTCATCAAGGTTGACAATGCAGCCCTGGCCTATCCCAACGCTGAAGTTGTCAGAAAAGCCCTGACGGCCATCCTGCCGGCCAACGCCATTGTCCTGGTTGCCCACGATACCTTCGGCATGGACCTGGCCCCGGGCCTGTCCGTAAAACTTGACTCTGCCTATGCCGCCGACGCGATTGATTTCGAAGGTGTTGACGGCGATGCCCTGAAACTGGTCCGCCAGGAACTGGGCGGCGCGGTGTCCACCCATGTCACCACTGATATTTCTGCAGGTGCTGTCATCACCATCCGGCCGGGCGCATTTGCCCCGGTTGACGGCGGCTCAGCCTCCGGTACCATTACAGACAAATCCGGTGACGCCGGTGACCTGGCGGCCAAAAGAACTTTCATTGAAGTGGTTGAAGCCGAAGTGGGTGACGTTGACATCACCAAATCCGATGTGCTTGTATCCATCGGTCGCGGTATTGAAGATGAAGACAACATTGAAATCGCCCAGGAACTGGCCGATGCCATGGGCGCGGTTGTTTCCTGCTCCAGACCCATCGTTGACGCCAAATGGCTGGAAAAATCCCGCCAGGTCGGTACCTCCGGCCAGACCGTTAAACCCAAGGTCTACATGGCCATGGGTATTTCCGGTTCCTTCCAGCACATGGGCGGCGTAAAGGGCAACCCCTTTATCGTAGCCGTCAACAAGAACCCCAAAGCCCCGATTTTCCAGGTGGCGGATGTGGGTATCGTTGAAGATATTCTCGATTTCATGCCTGAACTCCAGGAAGCCATCGAAGATCTCTAAGCCATACGCCTCTTATCGTTTAAGAGTGCTTTGCGGCCCTGTACCTCCTGTGCAGGGCCGCTTTTTTTATGGCAGATCCGGATTCTGCCCAAATTGACATCCCCCCTGAGATCGGGTAAAAAAACAATAGGCATAAACAACCATGGGGCTGCTTTTTGACTCTTTTTACGCTTTGGTTCCTCCCAAGACGGGCAGGGCAGGCCGCAGACCAATACAAGCCCGCAGGAGAATTCAGATATGAAAGATAAAACGAATGCCCCGGCAGATGCCGGAATATCTGCTCTGGGTGGAAAATATCTGACCTTTGTCCTGAACCGGGAAGATTATGGGATCGATATTCACCGGATCAAAGAGATCATCGGTATGATGGATATCACCACCGTTCCTCGGACACCGGCTCACATTAAAGGGGTGATCAACCTGAGGGGCAAGGTAATCCCGGTCATTGACCTGCGTATCCGCTTCAGTATGCCGGCACAGGATTACACGGATAAAACCTGTATCGTGGTGGTGGAAATGGATCAGGACGGCACCACCCTTTTACTGGGCATGGTTGTGGATTCCGTATCTGAAGTGCTCACCGTTCCAGGAGAAGCCGTGGGGCCGCCGCCGGCGTTCGGGGCCGCCGTTACCACGGATTGGATTTTAGGGCTGGCCAAGATGGACAGCGGGGTGAAAATTTTGCTGGATATCGAAGCTGTTGTCGGAGACACGAATCTGACCGCCTGATTTAATTTGAGCTTATTCATTTTGGCAGTCCCCTGAAAAAATAACTGTTACCTTTCGTGAAACCGCCAGGACTGTTCCCAGGAAAATCGTCAGGATGTGAGTCCCCCGCCGGTGTGTCGTTCTGACCCATGTTCGTTTTCGTATTGACATCTTGTTGGGCCGGATTTATTATGCGCCGAAATCTCTGCTTTTAAGGAATCCTGCCATGATCGCAAAAACATCTATTATGCCTGTGCTGAAACCTTTTATTTCCCTTTACTCATCGGTTTTTTTTCTGCTGACGGGTTTGGGGCTGTTGAATACGTTTTTAAGTCTGCGGCTCACCATGGCCGGGGTTGGGGTGCAGACCACCGGTATGGTCTTGACCGTTTATTTTCTGGGGTTGACCACGGGGACTTTTTGCTGCGGAAAGATTATCCGCAGCGTCGGCCATATCAGGGCATTTTCCGCCTTTGCCGCTGTCGGGGCGGTGATGGTACTCATCCACGGGCTTTATCTCTCGGTGCCCCTGTGGATGGGGCTGCGGTTTTTCAGCGGCCTTGCCAACATGGGCATGTTCATGGTCATTGAAAGCTGGCTCAACGAATGTGCCGAGCCCTGGGTCCGGGGCCGGATCTTCTCCATCTACATGATCATGACCTATCTTGGGGGATCCCTGGGGCAGAAAATGTTGAATATGGCTGATGTGGAAGGCCAGACCCTTTTTCTTGTCATCAGTATTTTTATGGTGTTGAGTATCGTGCCGGTTTCCGTCACCCAGGCCATCCATCCCAAACTTCCCAAGCGGGAAGGTATCCGTTTGTCCCGGGTCTGCCGCAAGGCGCCCATCGGTATGACGGGCTGTTTTATCTCCGGTATTCTCATCTCCGGATTCTATGCTATGGCCCCGGTGTTTGCCCACCAGATCAATCTGGATGTGGCACAGCTCTCCTGGTTCATGGCCCTGAGTATTGTGGGAGGGCTTTTATTTCAATGGCCGGTGGGCATCTTATCGGACCGCTTTGACCGCACGTTGATCCTTCCGGGGATCGGACTGGTGCTGGCCGGGGCTTCCGTGTTCATCGCCTTTATCGGTAAGGGCCATGTGGAGATGATTTTGGTGGCAACCGTATTGTTCGGCGGCTTCCTTTTTACCATCTATCCCGTTTCCGTTGCCAGGGCCCACGATATGTTCGATGCCGACGATGTGGTCAAAGTCAGTTCCGCCCTGCTGCTCGCCTATGGTGTGGGGTCAATCATCGGACCTATGGCCGCCTCCACCACCATGACCGTTTCCGGCACCCCCTATGGCCTTTATTTTTATTTTATCGGCGGCAGCCTTGTTTTTGTTTTTCTGTCCATGGCATGGCGCAGCCTCGAAATGGCCGAGATCGTTCCCCCGGAAGATCAGGTGGATTTTGTCATCATGAAGCAGACGTCAAGCGTGGCTATTCATATGGACCCACGGCTTGATGTTGAGGGTGATGAGTCCGAAGCGAGCGAAACCACCGAAACTAAGTCCCGGGCGACCGCTTAGCCCGGAAATATTCGGGTCTATACCGCAATATCAAACCGGATGGCCGGGTGGTGCTGATAACCGGCAACGCTCGTCTCCTCGTAATGCCAGTCAAAGATGGACCTGAAATTTTCGGTTATGATGTCCGGCAGGGGATAGGGTTTTCTTTCCAGTTGTGCTTTCAAGCCGTCCACATGATTCTCATAGATGTGGGTATCCCCTAAAAATCCCACCAGTTTGCCTGGTTCAAAACCGGCTTCCTTTGCCAGGAGGCAAAGCAGCAGGCCGTAGCTGGCGATGTTGAAGGGAAGGCCCAGGGCCGTATCCACCGATCTCTGGTTCCATAGCAGATTCAGCTTGCCGCCGGATACCGTCACCTGGAAGCCGTAGTGGCAGGGGGGCAGGGCCATCTTATCCAGATCCATAGGGTTCCAGGCCGATACGATCATCCGCCTGTCATCCGGATTGGTTTTCAGCATCTTTACCACCTGCTCAAGTTGATCCACCCCGGGTGTTACCGGCGGCTGATCATGGGCCGTGTACCGGGCACCGAAGTGCCGCCACTGAAATCCGTAAATGGGGCCAAGTTCCCGCTCTGCCATCATCCTTTCTTGGGTCTTTTCATCATGGCCGTAGGCCACTTTCAACGGAGAGCACCATTCATCCCAGATGTGGTTGTTTCTTTCCCGCAGCCATTCCTTGTCCGTGATCCCTTTGATGAAAAATTCCAGTTCGCTTGCAATCAGGTGGAAGGGCATGAATTTGGTGGTCAGCAGGGGAAACCCCTTTGACAGATCGTGTTCGAACATGGCCCCCGGCACGGCGATGGTGTTCACGCCGGTACGGTTGTGTTTTATGGTGCCCTCATCCAGTATCTTTTTAACGATGTTCAAATACGCGTCCATGTCATGCCTTTTTTCGGTTGTGGTGTCACAGTTTTAATCCGGCATCCTACCAGAATTGGGTATCATGGGCAAAATAAAATCGTTTCCCTTTTTAATTCATCCGGGACTTGCTTTTCCGGGCCGGGAAACGGTATCACACTCTGGTACGTTTTTATCCGGTTTCATCACCCGAAGCATCAATGAGATCCGACATCGGGATCCGACATCTGCATGTCACAGTTCAGGAGGAGACAATGCCACTTGTAAAAATCGAAACAAGAAAAAACCGGAATCCGTCCCAAAAAAAAGACATCATGGACGCCGTTCATTCGGCATTGAGAGACGCCCTTAAGATCCCCGAGGACGACCGGGATATAAGGTTCCGGGAATACCACCCGGATGATTTCCAGGTGTCGCCTGAGAAGACCGAAAATTACATCCTGGTTCAAATTACATTGTTCAGCGGGCGGTCCCTGGATGCAAAGCGAAGGCTGTATCAGGGAATTGTTGCCAATCTGGGTGGGCTTGGGATTCGTCCGGAAGATGTGTTTATTGTGATCCATGAGGTGCCGCTGGATAATTGGGGGATTCGTGGCGGCATCCCTGCTTCCGAAGTGGACCTGGGATTCAAGGTGGATGTGTGAGCCTGATCCGCTCTCCATGGGAAGCTCTTCCCGGATTGCCTGGGGCGGGGAAACCCCACAGCGTGATATTTACAATCCCAGGTAGCTGACCCGCTGGGTCCACTTCTGCTGCCGCATATGGGCATGGAAATGGTCGAGAAAAATGTTTTCCAGTGTGGACATGGCCTTGTCCTGGAGGCGCATCATGGAAATCCGGTTCATGATTTGGGGCTGGCCTGTGGTCACCGGCACGATATCTCCGTTGTCGATCAGATCCGCCACCCAATAGCCGTCCACAATGCCAAGGCCCATATGATTTTTCAGCCATAATATGGTGGTGGGCATGTTCTGTGCCCGAAACTTGATATTCAAATGCGTGGGAATCCGTTTAAAGTGATGTTTGAACCAGCTTTTGAGTTCCACCCCGTATGCTTCATATGTCCCATAGGTGCAGTTTTTCAGATTCCGGTATGAATGATCTCCTTTGATGTGGCTGTCGTAATATTGGTTTGAGCAGACCAAAAGCAACTCCACTTCAAACATTGATTCCGCCGTATATGCGGACAGGTTGCCGATCAACTGCCCCTTTTCCGTAGAGCTGAAAAGATCGACAAAGGCCATATCAATTTGCCCGTCGTAGAGCTGTTTTAACAATTCCGCCGGGTTCCCGCTGTATAGGGATACCTTTACGGCCGGATATGATTTTTGAAATGCGGTGAGAAACGGCAGGAAAAAATTGCGGCCGAACTCCATGGGGCCGCCGAGTTTAATGTGCCCCACGGGTTTTTCATGGTGGTCGCAGATATATTTCACACCGATACTCAAATCCTCCACAAAGGCGGACACTATATTAAAAAGATTATGTGCCCCGCTGGTGGGTATCAGTTTTTTATGCAGGCGGGTAAAAAGCGGCACCCCGATTTCAGCCTCCAGCTTTTGCAGGTGCTGACTGACGCCGGACTGGGTCAGGCACAACTCATCTGCCGCCGCTACTACGCTTCCGGTGCGGTAGATATGATAGAACACTTTGAGGCGGTTGAAGTCTGGTAGTATTATTTTAACTGATCCTTATCTGTGTTTTAAATAATTTTACTAATCCTACCCAATCTATATATTTATCTCAAGACCTAAATTTAAACACAGGTTTGATCACTGGAAACAAAATTGCAAAAAAGGAAGCCGTCATGACCCAAAATAAGAAATACGATGCGATCATCATCGGTGCCGGCGTTATCGGCACCCCCATTGCTTACGAATTGTCCAAAATGGGCTACAAAACCCTGAACGTAGACAAACAGCCGGATGCCGGAGAAGGCTCCACTGCCGGGTCCTGTGCCATTGTCCGGGCCCATTACTCCACCGAAGACGGGGTGGCCCTGGCCTATGAGGGCTTCAAGTATTGGCAGGACTGGGAAAACTACCTGGGGCATGTTGAAGATGAAAAAGGCCTGGCCAGATTCATGCAGACCGGCTCCATCCTGCTCAAATCCGACGGCCATGACTGGCGCAAGGTACAAAAGCACTATGATGCCGTCGGTGTCGGTTATGAAGAATGGGATAATGATACCATCGTGGAAAAGGTGCCCGTGGCCGATACCCATAAATTCTGGCCGGTGCGCCGGCCTGAGGACCCCAGGTTCTACGATGAATCCACCCAGATGCTGGAAGGCGCCATCTTCTGTCCCGAAGGCGGTTATGTCAATGATCCCGCCCTTTCCGCCCACAATATCATGCGGGCTGCCGAAACCTGCGGCGCCGAGTTCATCTTCAATGCGGAAGTCGTTGATATCCGCAGCGAGAACGGTAAAGTCAAAGGGATTACCCTCAAGGACGGCACCGAGATTGACGCCGAGATTGTCGTCAACGTGGGCGGTCCCCATTCATATAAGATCACGAAAATGGCGGACGGTGTCTGGGAGGGATGCAACATCAAAACCAAAGCACTTCGCCACGAGGTGATGTACTGCGCCTCTCCGGAAGGGTATGATTATCTTAACGACGGCTACCACATGTCAGACGGAGACGTGGGCTGCTATACTCGTCCGGAAGTGGGCAACATGTTCCTGATCGGTTCCGAAGACCCGGAATGCGATACAAGGGAAATCGTTGATCCGGATGATTTTTATGCGGGAAAAGGCGGACACGGAAAAGACAATGTCCTGACCGATGAGCAGTGGAAAGCCCAGTGCTACAGATGGGCAAAGCGGGTGCCCTCCCTCAAGGTTCCCAACCAGCCAAAGGGCGTTGTGGACCTGTACGATATCTCCGATGACTGGATTCCCATCTATGATAAATCCGATATGGACGGATTCTACCTGGCCATCGGCACCTCCGGCAACCAGTACAAAAATGCCCCGGTTGTGGGCCGGATGATGGCCGAACTCATCGACGCCTGTGAAAAAGGCCTGGACCATGACAATGAGCCGTTCCAGTATGAGTTCAAGTACCTGAAACGGACCATCAACGTCGGTTTTTTCTCAAGAAAAAGGGAAATCAACAAAGATTCCAGTTTTTCCGTTAACGGTTAAGGCAAACGCAAGTGCTGCCACAGACCCGGGTGAAACGGTTTTACGGATTCTTAATTTAAACAGAAAGCAAATTTTCAGGTGCGCCATGAAGACACACACCATCACCAAGACAGATCTCACAAAGAAAGACCTCATAAAAATCCTTGAGGAGATTGACAGAAAACAAAGGATTCAAAGTTTGAAACAAGATGCCGCAAGGCAAAAAGAATATGGGGGGAGATGACAGGTCCGGCTTGATATACGCAGGATAGAAATAAAAAACTGCAGTTCTGCGCTGGGCAGAACTGCAGTTTGAATACGCTGTCAGGCTTATTTATTCTACCAAATTTATCCTACAAGGGGTACGGTCAGCCCACCGTCCATAAGGAAAAGGACAGAGGCGTCCTTGCCTTTTTCTTCGATGGCCTTGTCCAGGGCGGTCTGGAGATCCGGCTGGGGGGTGATAAAGAGCTTGGAGATGACGTCCGGCTCAATGTCGGTGACCCCCCACATCTGTGCCCAGAGTCCGATTTCCGCCATTTTGGCGGCCTTGTGGTAACCAAGGACATAGCCTTCTTCGATTTTGTCCAGGGCGGCTTTCGGGGAGTCGCAGGAGCCCAGAAGATCGGCAAAGGCCTTGCCGCCGATGCCGCAGCGGCATTTGGCCACAAGGATCATGATGCCGTCTTCCTTCAGGGCCAGTTTGGCATTGTCGATGCCCTTCTGGGCCTGGTAAAGGTCGATTTCCTGGGGGAACTTGACGATGGAGACGACAATGTCGGCCTTTTCTTTCAGCTTGGCGGCAAAGACTTCATTGGCCCGGTCGATGGCGGCATGAAAGGAATCGTTGATATGGCCGCAGCAGGTGGCATAGACCTTGTGGTGTTTGTCCAGCACCGTCATGATGGAGAAGATCTCCTGTTTGACGGTCTTGATGGCGTCGATCATATCTTCGTGGACCGGGTTGCCGTCCAGGGCCAGGGCTTTGGCTTCGGGCACCAGGGCCAGCTTGTGGTTCTGCTCAATGGTCTTATACCCTGCGATGCCGGGCAGGAAGGATTTTCTGCCCCCGGTGTAACCGGCAAAGTAATGGGGTTCCACCGAAGAGATGATGATGAACTTGTCGGCTTCAACCCCGGCCTTGTTCACATACATGTCCGTACCATTGGAGGACTTGCCGATGAGTACCATGTCCTCGTCCTTGCGGGCGTCGTGAACGATGATGTTGTTCTTCACCTTCTCGTAGTAAGGGCCGAAGATCTGGAGATACTCTTCTTCGCTTGGACCCCTGTGGGCGCCGGTGGCGATGATGAAATTGTACGGGACTTTTTCAAGCTCGGGGAAGATGACGTCCAGCACCTTCTTTGTGGGGGTGGGCCGGGTGGCGTCATTTACGATTACCAATACGTTCTTGGCATCCCCGATAAAGGTGTTGAAGTCCTTTGAGTTGATGGGGTTGGCAATGGCCTCTTCAATGCACTTGTCTTCATCCGAAATTTCCACATCGTTGGCTTCCAGGAAATCCACCCGGATGTCGTCATCCAGGGTGGCGGACATGGAACCGTCTTTACCGTAGGGTACTTCTATCTGCATGGTCTCTCCTTATCAGCGAATGGGACCTAACTGGTTCATCTGTTCTACAAAGGTATCGATTTCCGCCTGGAAGAGGGTTTTGTCGCCGGCCGGAATTTCCACCAGCTGAATCCGTGAGGAATCAATACCCACCTTTTCCAGGGTGGTTTTCAGGTTTTCAACGAGTTTGATGGCCTTCTTGTTGCCGTCATGCTGGCATTCCCCTTCGGGACAGCAGGCCACAAGCACTCCTTTGGCCTTGTTCAGGAAGGGGGCCATGAGCAACTGTGCCTCAAGGCGGCCGCCGCACATGTTCACCAGGATTTCATAGTCGTTGTCTTTGGTCTCGGATTCCGGCAGGCGGGAGGCCTGGAGTTCCGGGTAGTAGGACCAGTTGCAGGCAAAGACGATGACCTGGGCGTCGTTATGGGCATCCAGGAAGGCTTTGGCCCGGTCAGAGAGCTCGGACCGGGAGGTGCCGAAGGTGTTTTCGATGGTGGCTGCCCCGGCCGGGCAGACCTCCACACAGATACCGCAGGCCTGGCATTTGGCCGGGTTGGTTTCGATGCCGTCTTCGGTATGGGAGCGGGCCTCGTGGGGACAGGCACCGACACAGATCAGGCAGCGGGCGCAGTTCATATAGGTGACGGAGGTGGTGCCGGGACCTTTAAGGCCCATGTCCATCAGGTCCTGTTTGGCATCAGTGAATACTTCAGTCAGTTTTACCCCGGATGAACAGGCGGCTTCACACCGTTTGCAGTAAAAGCAGTTGAACATCTTCTCCGCAGAGTAAGGGGTGAGTTCGATTTGCCCGGTGGCCAGGCCGA
>CAJWHT010000026.1 GCA_913041495.1 uncultured Desulfobacteraceae bacterium
ATTGAAGATTTTGACGAACTTCTCGAAAAATATACCTACGACTGTCGAACACAGGTTAACGTAACGTTATCAACTTATTAATACTGAAATAACAAAAGCTGCTTGAGTTCCCTTTTTCTTTTGTCTCAAAATTTCACTAAATATCCGCAACATAAAATGATTCAGGTTTGCAGGGAGCACTCTTGGCATTATCTCTGCAAAACCCTTCACTCGATTTTAATTGTTAACCTCAGGAAAGGAAAATCGATGAAAAAATGGATGAATGGTATTATTGCTTTGATGACAGGATGTTTGATTGCAACTTCCGTAAATGCGGCCGAATGGAAGTTTTACGGGAATGCAAGGATCAGCACTTTTTTTTCAGATACGGAAACGGCCACCGGAACGAGTAGCACAACATATTCCCAGGCTCTTCAAGGGAATTCAAGAATCGGTGCGAAGGTCTCCGTCAGAGACGACTTAAAGGGCCGTTTTGAGTATGGGACCTCAGGTGGAAATGCAAATGTTCGCCTGCTCTACGGAGAATGGAATTTCGGGGCAGGTTCGTTCCTGGTGGGACAGTCTTATACTCCAATTTATACGAGACTTTCCCAGTCCGTTTATGCAACCGACAGGGGATTGGAAAAATATGGTGCCACTTCTGCGCTCCGCCATCCGATGCTTCGCCTGAAATTCGGTGGATTTTCGATTGCAGCCATTGAACCCGGTACGGATGCACTGACTGGGACGACAACTGAAGTTTCAATTCCCAAGGTTGAAATGGCCTATGATATGAAATTCAACAACATTTCTATTAAAGCCGTGGCTGGGTATAACGCGTATGAGATTGACGATGCTTATGATGTAAACTCTTATATTTTGGGCCTTGGTGGCAAAGGGCAATTTGGCTCCGCCTATCTGGCTGCAAGTTTCTATCTGGGCCAAAACCTGGGCCCCTATGACTTCAGGGTATCCACAGACAATGATCCCATACTCTCTGGGACCGACGAAGTTTTTGATAACGAATCTTTTGGTTATATCCTTGTTGCCGGTTATAAATTGAACGACATGCTTTCATTTGAGGCAGGCTATGGCTATACGGAGTCGGAACTTGACCAGAACGGAACCCAAGAAGACGACGGCAGCCAGTACTATCTTCAGGCAAAAATCACCCTGGCCCCCAATGTCTTTATTGTACCGGAAGTTGGCGTTGTAAATAACGGCCAGGATAAAACCGGTGCAGAGCAAACTGAAATTACCTATCTCGGCGCAAAATGGCAGATCAATTTTTAATTGATCCCAGTAATTTAGTGTAAAAAAAGGGAGCTTGTCACAGCTCCCTTTTTTTGCGTGCCGAACATGTACACCGCCAAATGTGCAAGCCAGCAGTTCAAATCCGCCCACCGGCTCCAGGTTCAAAACCGGATGATACGCCCTTGTCGATCACTCAGACGCCTCTGCGATCAGTCCATCACATTTATATTCTATATTATTTCATTCTCAAAGAAGGTATTTGGATTTGAGATAAGCGTTATTGTGACACTACAGGTATCGTTGCTATTACAAGGGTGAAAGAAATCCTTTGAAAGGATTTGACGCCTGACACCATTGGTTTTAAGTATGCCCTCTTGGATATCCTTCCTTTGCACCATCTGCCTTCTATATTCGGATACCCATTCTTTTTGTCCAGTTTTTTTCCAATCCGGCCCTTGGAACGCCCCGGACAAATCCACAAAGCCTCCGTAATAAAACTGCAGTTTTTTAAGGCCTCACAAAGAACACCGGGACAAAATACTTATTTACAGGTATTGCTCCTTGAATTCGTATTTTGATATTTTAACTGAATTTCCTAATCTACAAATTGTGCGACTCCTGCGAAAAGCAACGGAAAGGGTAAATTTTGAATCGGAGACCGGCAGGTAAGGAACAGGAGGGTTGTAAGATAAAAACAATGCACCGGGTCATACTCCTGGTTGCGGTCATTTTTTCTCTGTCCGCAAAGGTGGGGGCCGAACCGGCCCGCTCGGTCACGTTCTGCTCCATCAACAAACCCGATGCACGTCTGTATAAGATTTCCCATGTCGTTCTGGCCAGGGCATTCAAAAATTTAGGTATCGATTTCCAAATAAAAGAGATGGCACCCAACCGTATTCCGGTGATGCTGAACGCAGGCTTAATCGACGGGGACACCCACCGCATCTTTGAATTCAACCGGGAGAACGTATTTCCCAACATGATCCGGGTTGAAGAGCCTATTCAGCAGGTGGACCAGAACGTTTTCACAAGGCTGGACACCATAAAGGTAAACGGTTGGGAAAGCCTCCTGCCCTTCAAAATAATCTATCTGTCAGGCATCAAGCTCGTGGAAAACGGGCTGAATCGCATCAATATGCCGGGGGACAACCGGATCGGGGTATATGATATTGATGATGCCTTTCACCTGCTGAACATCGGGCGGGGGGATCTGGTCATCGTCAGTCCGTCCACAGGAAGGGCAACATTGAAAAAACTGGATTTAACCCACAGTGGCATTAAGATGATTCAGCCACCGGTTGTCACGATAAAGCTTTATCCCTACATGCACAGGCGACACAGGGACCTGGCGGCAGCCCTGGCCATGGAACTCAAGAAAATGAAAGCCAGCGGCCAGTATGCCCGCCTTGTAAACCCCATAACCGATTGACAGAAGGCCGTGACACGGCAGGGAGTCTACCGCCCGGCCCGGGAGGATTTGTATGCCTTTTCCGGTACATTAAACACGGACACCAGGGCTTCCACATACCTGGATTTCAACTGTTTGTTGGCCATGATCTGTTTTACCGGCGGCAATCTGAAAACAACACCGAGAACCGCTGCCAGCGCCCTGTGGCTGAGCAACACCCGGTTCTCAAAAATCAAATGCTGGAGTTTCCCCCGCTCCACGGCCATGTGCACCACCCGACGGACACCGTCTGTCGGGGTGATCACCCGCTCTTTCAGCGGCACAAGAGAAAGGCTATTCTCGGGGCATGCACGGACGCAGAGGCCGCAACCCAGGCAAAGATCTTCGGACAGCCCTGCCTTTTTCCGCTTTGTCTTTTTGGGATCGTTGGCAGATACAAGCCCCATGGCCTCCACCGGACAGGCCGTCACGCATTTCCCGCAGCCGTTGCAACGGTCCTGATCCACCCGGGGCATGAAGTTGGAGGTATGCACGGGGTGCAACCGGGCAAACCTGCGGGCGGCAATCATCGCCTCGCAGCAGCAGCCGCAGCAGTTGCAGATAAAGTTCACCCCTTCCCGGACATTCTCCCCGAACTGAACCAGGTCGGATTCATAGGCCCGGGCGAGCAGATCCATCCCCTCCGCCACATCCACAGCCCTGGCATGACCGTATTTGATCAGGGACCGGGCCGCGGTATTAAAGGTCATGCATATATCCATTGGCGATTCGCACGACTTGCCCACATGCGCCATCTTGTGGCGGCAATAGCAGGTGGAGATCCCCATGTGTGATGCGGTCTGAATCACCCGTGAGGCACGCTCATAGTCCAGGACCCGGACAGCCCCCATCTCGTCCGGCAGGGCCGGTTCATGGACGAAAACCCGGCCCAACTGGGTTTCCCCCACCGTGAACAATTCCCTGACAAACGCCTCTTCCACGTTCAAATACTGGTAAAAGAGTTCCGCCAGGGCCTTCTGGTCGATATCCTCTCTCACCCGCATCATGGAGAACTCAAAAAATCCGGCCATGGGGGGCGGCAGCACATAAAAAGTGGTGCCCTCCTGGTCAATGTCCACCAGCATGGCCCGGGAGGCCAGGTTATCCAGAACAGCCCTTGCCTTCGCCTCGGGCATTTTCCATATGTCAGCCGCTTTTCGGGCGGTGAACGGCCGGATGGGAAGCAGGGAAATCATGCCGGCCTCTTCTTCTGAGAAGAGAATCTTAAGAATTTTATTCAGATAGTCCGAGGGCGGCGCCCCCTGGGGGAAGCGGTTCAGCCGTTCCACCAGCTCGGCATACCCCAACGCGATAAGATGATGTGCCACGACGCAACTCCTTGGAATTACGGTTTAGACTGGCTTGCGGGTTAAAATTTCTTTGCCGTTTCTTTGATCACCGGGCTGATCTGTTCACCGATGGCCATGACAGCTTCCGGACTGAGCCCCAGGTGTTTCAGGGCGTCGAGCTGGCCGATCCGCTCAAGCGACTTAGTTCGCCGGGCATCGATATCAGTTGCCGCCATCTCTTCCGCCGGACCGCCGTCCTGATTCTGGGGCAAATCCTGTCCATCCGGGATCCGATGTTCCGCCGTGCGGAGGAAACCGTAGCCCAATTCGTAGGCCAGATGATCTGCCACACTCAGGATCAGCATTTCCTGTTCTGACCCCGCCCCGAAGGTGTTCCAGTGATGGAACTCCACGATATGGACAAAATTCTGGGAAAACCGCATTCGTTTCAGGAGGGCGGCCCCAAAAGTGGTATGAATCTCATGGATGGCCATCTGGAGAGACTGGTCGGAAATGGATTCCTCCGGGCAGATATCCATAAAGGCTTTCATGAGAAGCATTTTTCCGATATCATGAACGATTCCCAGCAGAAAGATATTATCGTTTTTTTGACTTCCGAGGGCCTCACCGATCCGCTTGCCCAGGCTGGCGGTGGCAAAAGAATGGACCCACAGCCGCTCCAGTTCATGTTTCAAGGGTTTATTGCTGGATGAAAACAGGTGCCGGGCCGCCACGGCAGATATAACGCTCTGGGTGGTTTTCATGCCCAGGCGCAGCAGGGCGGCCCCGAGATTGTCCACCGTGTCCATGCCCCTGTAAAGGGGGGAATTGGCAATGGAGATCAGCTTGGAGGAAATAACGATATCCTTTTCCACAATCTGGCCCAATTCGTCAATGGATGTGTCTTTGCTTGCGACCAGGTCCTGGACTTCCTGGACGATGTGAGGAAACACCGGCAGGGCGATCTTCCCGCTGTAAAACCGGTTGATGATGTCCGCCACAACGGCGGTGTGAGACGTTTCATCCCCGGTTGCAGCCAAAGCCCCGGAGGTATCCACACCTATTTTTGCCAAGTTTTGCATCAGTTGAACCCGGCTCACCGGTTTCAGGAGGTACCCGTTGCACCCCGCCTTGATACAGGCCTTGATGGTATTCATGTTCATCCGGGCCGTGACCATGAGAATCTTCACCCGGTTTTCTTTGGGTACCTTGTCCCGAATCTCATTGGTGCGGATATACCGCAGCATCTCCTGGCCGTCCATACCCGGCATGGAAACATCCAGGGTGATGAGATCAAAAGGAGCCCCCTTTTTTACGGCAGCTTTTAATACGGACAGGGCGCGTTTGGAATTGTCAACGGCAACGCACTCCCCCACCCCCTTCATCTTGGACGCCAGGATTTTTCTGGATATGTTTTCATCGTCAACGATGAGAATTTTCATCAAATTTTCCTTAACCACCGGTCCGCTTCCTTACCACCGGTCAATAGGATCAATCAATTATAGGAATATCGTCCATGATATCGACTCCGTTTTGCGGCTCGTCCGGCATCATTACCGAATGAGAGGTTTTACCGTCCACCAGGATCTTGATGGGATTTTCAAACCGGATATGCTTTAAAAAACGGGTCGTGGTGGTGCAATCCTGACAGGAAAAGAAACCGTAGTCAATAAAATCATCGCCCTTGTCCTGCACGGTTATATAGGAAATGCCCAGGGAGGTGATGTTCTGGAAAAAGTGGGAGCCCTGGGAGGGGTCCGCCTTGATGCTCTCGATGGTGGTTTCCACCATGACCCCCACGTTGGAGATGTCGTTCCACCCCACGGGGATTCCCAGCCAGCGGTCGGAAGATCCCCACCGGCCCGGGCCGATGAGCACGTATTTTTTGTCAGTGCCGTTGAACTGGGCGTTGATGGCGTTGATTTCCTTTGCAATCTCAACGGTTTTGGCCGGATCAAAGACCTCCGGGTCCACATACACCAGGTCGTAGATATCCTTATACTCCCCGTTGCCCAGGGAAAGGCTGGAATAACAGAAGGATTTTTTGATCTCATCTTCGGATATTTCCACCCCTAAATTCTGCTTATACTGGCCCATGGGCCGGATCTGCAGCAAAGCGAACTCAGGCCGGCTCCGGCCGTCCACGGAAAGATTCACGGCAAATTCCACCTCAACCGAAGTGCCCATCCACCGCCGTCCCATCTCAGTGACTTCGCTGAGGATGTCGGCCAAAGGAAAGGTGTCGTACTTCAGGATATTGGCAAAGGTCAGCACCGGAAAGCCCTTGTCCGAATAGGAATCCCTGATCCGGTTGTCCTGGGGGTAAAAGGTGGAGGACAGGGACCGGACCACCGGGTGGTCCGTGGCGTCGCTCAGGTCCAGCTTGGCCAGGGTGGGGTCTTCGTTGGAGCCGAAAAATTTCTCATGGGCCGGGAACTCATCGGTCTTCAGGGCGTAAAAGTATTTCTGGGAATTTTCCAGGATATCGTCCACGATGGAAAACTGGGGCAGGAACTGGGGATAGCTGGGACAGAACCGCAGGGTTTTCTCCCCCTCCATCACGATCTTTCCAAGGCCCAGGGCAATGTAAGCAATACCTTCATCCGCCTTAAGATGGGCAATGGGATAAAAGTTATAGGACTGGGCCACCCCGGAAATGGCCGGGTAGAAGTAATTTTTATACTTGATGCCGGTGAGCTGCTGAAGAATGACCGCCATTTCCTCGTCTTCCGTCCGGTGCATGGTGCTCCTGGCATAGGAACGCGGCGCTTTCATATAGGTGGAGGCATAGACGAGCTTGATGGCCATGATCAGGCGTTCCAGCCGGCGGTCCAGGCTGGGATCGGAATTGGGCAGCATATAGGTTTTATAAAGGCCGGCAAAAGGCTGGTAGTGGGCATCCTCAAACAGGGATGACGAACGCACCGCAATGGGGTAACGGACACTTTTCAGATAGGCCGCCAGATTGGCTTTAAGCAGGTCCGGGAGCTTGGCCTTTAGGAAATGGGCCACCACGTCTTCGTCTTCAAGCTCGGGATCTGCCTCCAATAGTTGCCCCAGATTGTTCTCCTCGATAAACAACCTGAATCCGTCCGTGGCAATGACAAAGGTCTGAGGGATAGTAATCTCCACCTCCGGGAATTTTTCGCTTAAGCTTTTGTCACGCTTGAGCTGGTTGGCCATAAACGCCAATCCCCTGGCCTTTCCCCCCAGGGATCCGGAACCGATCTTCATAAAGGTGGTTTCCGAATCCAGCCGGTCCGAATCAAAATCAATCACATAGCCCTGGCGGCTTCCCCGGCGGCGGGCCCGGATACTCTCGATAAGGAACTTTTTCAGGTCGTCGGCATCGTTAAAATCGTCCACGGTGTAGGGTTTCAGGCTCAGGGCAAAGTCGATTTCGCTCCTGGCCATAAGCCACCTGGAAAAATCGTTCCTCCGGGCATGGCAGAGTACGGCCTCGTCCGGGATTTCGTTGAGCATTTTTTCCACGGCCCTCAGGTTGGAGGCCCGGGCGATTTCATCGCCGTCAGGCGTCCTAAAAACAAAGGCGCCGAACCCCAGGCTGGTGACAAAAAAAGTTTTAATCTGGTCATGGAGATTGTTGGAATTTTTATTGATGAAGGTGGCCGGAATGGTTTTGACAAGTTCCGCGTTTTCCTCCTCCGTGGAAAGAGCCAGCACCGGCAGATCAGGCACTTCGGATTTAATATGGGTGAGCAGCTTGTATCCGGCATTGGCCTTTTCCTTGCCGTTCATGGGATACCGCATATCCGACAATACGGAAAGCACATAGGGCTTGTATTTCTCGTACAGGGCCACGGCCTCTTCATAGGTATGGGCCACCAGAATTTTAGGACGGCCCCGCATTTTGAGCAGGCGGTGCTCTTCGTTGATGGACTCGTCAATGACGGACTGGGTCTGGAGAACGATCTGCTTGTACAGCACCGGCAGGAAGGAGGAATAATGATAGGGGGAGTCCTCCACCATGATGATGACCCGGACCTTGGCGTTTTTCGTGTCAAAAGCCACGTTCATCTCATCTTCGAAGTTTTTGATGATGGCCAGCAGCAGGTCGGCATTCCCCCCCCAGATATAGGTCCGGTCAACGGCCGTCCCCTCGTCCGCATACATATACTGGTTCACGTCGCAGGTGTTGTGGAGCAACAGGTAGAAGGGAAGATCCGAATGCCTTTTTTTAACCTCTTCAGCAAAGGCATAGACATCCATCCCGTCCAGGCTGGGCATGGCAAGGATGAGGTCGAAATGCTTTTTCTCCAGGCGGCTGAAGGCCTCATCTGCCGTGGAGACCCAGTTCAGCTTCGGGGGCCTGGACAGGTTCAGCCCCTTGTACTCGTTGATAATCCGGTGGGACAGCCGGCCTTCCTCCTCCATGATAAACGCATCATAGGGACTGGAAACCAGGAGGATGTCCTCCACCTTGTTGGCCATCAGTTCGTGATAAATTTTTATGGAGATATCCCTGGACTCAGAAGGGGTTTCGGATCGTTCCTGGGACTCTGACGGGGCGGTTTTGGGATCGTCTGTCATGGCGCGCCTTTTCTCGTTTCGTTGTCGCAAATCTGATGATAAAAGGAATCAGAATTTCAACGTACCATAGATTCCGGATTAATTCATCCCCATGTATGCATTCGACGTTACCCCTGAGAGTTTACCGCCGGGATCTGAATGCGGCCGGCAGAACGGGCCCGGTTTTATTTTAATTTAAAAATGCCCAGCACCTCCTGCATATGGGCAGAACGCTCCGCCATTTTATCGTAGGCCCGGGCGGTCTGTCCGGCAATTTCGGCATTCTCCGTCACCGCCTGGGTCATACGGGATAGTTCTTCGGACACATCTTGAATCTGCCGGGTCTGCTCGGCGGAATACTCGGAGATCCTGGACACCCGGTCATCTGCCTCCCGGACAATCTCCGTAATCCGGGACAACGCCTCTGCATTTAATTTGGCATGGTCCACACCGGCATCGATCTCCGATATGGCCTCTTTGATCTGGCTGCTGGTGTCGGCGGCCGCCTTTCCGCTCCTGTCGGCCAATTCCTTTACTTCCGCTGCCACCACGGCAAATCCCTTGCCCGCCTCTCCGGCCCTGGCCGCCTCAATGGAGGCATTCAAAGCCAAAAGCGTGGTCTGGGAGGCAATATCGGTAATCACGCCGATCACATCGGCGACGCTGGCTGACGTAGCCTTGATCTTTTCCATGGAGGCCTGCATCTCATCCATCTGCTGCTGCCCCTTGAGGACTTCATCAATGGCACGGCCGGATATGGACCGCACCTCTTCGGACTGGGAGGTATTGTCCCTGGCCATCTTCTGGACCCGGTCCATGGCGGAGGTAAACCCGTCCACGGCCCTGGACTGAGCCTCAGTATTTTCGGACAGCACCCTGGCGGATTCGGATACGGCATCCACATCGGTTTTGACCTGCTCGCTTATCTCGATAATCCTGGCAACCGACTGGGCCAGGAGGTCTATGGAGGCGTTCATTCCCGTTTTCAAAGTCCCCAGATCCCCTTTTTGCTCGCTTGTCATGGACTTGGAAAAATCTCCCTTGGACAGGGCTGTCATGACGGCATTCACTTCCTGGACCGCAGTATCGATGGAGATCAAGAGGCTGTCAAAGGCGGCAGCGGTTCTGCCCACCTCATCCGTGGACTCAAATCCGGTGCGGATGGAAAAGTCCGATGCGGCTTCAACGGATTCAACTTTTGTCTGAAGCCGGGTCAGGGCATGGGTGACGGCCACAATGATCAGCATGGCCGCAAGAATCCCGAATATCATGCCGGCCACCACGATCACCGAAATATACAGCAGGGAACGGGTCACCCCTTCCGCCGCACTGTCCTGAACCCGGGTGTTGATCTGATCACTGAGGGTCAGCCATTCATCCACCGCCTTTTTAACCTGAGCCGTGGTCGCCGCCATTTCCTGCTTTACTCCGGCGATATGCGCCCCGGACGACAGTGTGCGATCCTTGAGCCGGAACAGACCGCCTTCGGACAGGGCCGTATCGGTTAACGCTTTGAAAACAGTTGCCACCTCATTGAAAATCGCTTCATGTTGGGGGTTTTTTATCCGGCGTTTTAACCGTTTCATCCGGGAATTGATTTTCTTGACAAGACCTTTAAATTCCTCTTCAAGGGCCGCCACATCCTCCTGGGATTCCGTCAGTACCAGTGACCTAACCATATCCTGCAGCCGGATAAAAAAGGTCCTCAGATTCTGGGCCCGGTACAGCAGGGGCAGGTCTTTGCGGAACAGATCCAGCAACAGGGCCGCCACTTCATTTTTGGTGGCCGTATCTGTCATGGCCAGTTTCTGGCCATTGTCTTCCTTTGCCCCGATATCGGTCCGGGCGGCATCCAGAAACCGGGTCAACCGCTCATCCAATGTATGGCGGTGGGCATCAAAGGTCTTCAGCGTTCCGGCAAGTGCGGTCCTATTCTGCACCATGGCCTGCCGGGCTAAGATAACGCCTTCGGACTGGCTGAAAAAATCATTTAAAAGGGCTTCTAACGTCTGGGTGGTAAGATCTTCTCCTGTCTCTGCCGCGATGCGCGATAGCGTGGCAAGTTCGGTCTCGATCTCTTTGCGCAATGCCGCCAGGCTTGCTTTACTTTCGTCTATGTCACCTGCATCGGTCTGGAAGAGCAATTGAAGCAGGGCGACCTGGGAGTTGAGGACCCCGCCGGCCAGACGGTTGGCAGCGGTGTCCAGCGGGGAGGATACATCTGAAATGGTCTCGACCCTGGATTTAATCTGAGTGGTAAAAAATATGCCGGCACCGCCGGCAAACACCATCATAAGAAGAAGAAAACCAAAGGACAGAACCAGTCGAAGCCGAATACTCATCCGTCCAAGCCGGTTTTCCAGCCCCTTCGGGATGAGTCTAAACAGGATGCCTGAGAGTTGCATTGCCACCCTCCTCATCTTAAGATTTTACACCCCCATGAAAGACAGGTGCAGCTTTTTTCACTATAGCGGGTTGGGTCGATGCATGTCAAATCCGCCGGAAAAACTTAACGTATGAGATAAGGTGGCCGTATTTTTAATCAATCAAGGCCCATCTGCTTTTCCGCCTCAGCGATCCGGGACTTGAGTTCCGCCTTTTCCTCGGGTGTCAGATCAGGCCGGGCCAACTGCCTCTGGAGACCCAGAAGGACCATCTCCGCCCGGTAATCATTGCAGGTGTAATTGGCGGTTTTTTGTTCAGTTTTTTCCATATATTTTTCCGAATCCATGTACTAGTAAAGATCGTAACGCACCAGCTTACCGTCTAACCCGCCTATTTTCAGGGGCCGTTTCCAGGAAGGGGCCAGGGGCACCTTTTTAATGAGTTTGGGCTCGCCAAAATAAACGTAGGCCCGACACCCCTTGCATTTTTCCTTGAGAAAAGTGCCCAGGTCCTTGTAGAGCTTTCCCATATCCTGGTCTTTGCCCATGCGGATGCCATAGGGCGGGTTGGTGACAATCACTGAATTCTCGATTGGGGGCAATTCCCTGAAATCCGACAATGCAATTGGGATATCACCGCCGTAATGCAGCCCCATCAGGTTTGTTTTAACCGCATCCACAGAGGATTGCGCCACGTCGCTGCCCCGGATCAGCCCCTGGGGAAGCGGACGGATCTCAGCCTTTGCTCCGGCCAATACCCGCTCCCAGAGCTGGGCATCAAAATCAGGCAGCCGCTCAAAACCGAAATGCTCCCTGAAAACCTGGGCAGGGATCCGGCAATAGTGCATCAACGCCTCACAGAGCAGGGTGCCGGAGCCGCACATGGGGTCGTACAGGGGGCGCTCGCCGTTCCACTCACTCAATGCGATGATGCCGGCCGCCACGGTTTCCTGCATGGGGGCGGAGACCCTTGCCTCCCGGTATCCCCGCTTGTGCAGGGCACCGCCGGAGGCGTCTATTGAGAGGGTGGCCTTATCCCGGTGGATGTGAAGGCTGACGGTGATCCAGGGATTTTCCGCATCCACGGAGGGCCGCCGGTTGGTCCGGTCCCGGAAATAGTCGGCAATGGCGTCCTTTACCCGAAGGCCTGCAAAATTGGAATGGGTGATCTGGGACTCGGACACATTGGCCACCACGGAAAACGTCTTTTTTGGTGTGAGGAACTCCTCCCACCGGATGCTTTTGGCCGCCTTGTACAACCCGTCCTTATCCGTGCATTCAAACTCCGCAAGAGGAGCCAGCACCCGGGAGATCAACCGCGCCTTATAATTTATCTTATAAAACACGGATTTTTCCGCCCGGAACCATACCCCTCGAAATACGAATTTCAGATCCTCAGCCCCCAGGGCCCGCAGCTCGTCGGCCGCAAGTTCCTTTACACTTTCCGCCACCTGGGCAAAATACCGGGATTCTTTTTCATATACATATTCAAGCTTTGCCAGCTTGCGGGTCTTACCCCTGCCCTTCTGGAGTATTGATCTTTTTTCTGTGCTCACCGTCTTATATCCTTAATAAAAGAAACAATTTCAAACTTTCCTTTATACCAAATTTTCACCTGATTTTAAATCTATTCCGTGTCTTCATATTAAGAAAACATATTTTGTTCCGACCGATCCTTTAATGATTTATTACAAATCTGGAATTAAAAACCACACACATTTGTGGGCATCCCCGGCGATCCCGCCAGGGCACAGGGCTGAAAAGGCGACTACGCAAGGCATTTGGAATGCTCTCCGGATGTTGGCATTGTACTTGCTATTGTTCATAGCTTATTCCATTAAGGAGGAAGCACATGACCATTGGAAATGCATTGACCTTTATAAAAATCGGGCAAAAAGACGGAGAACTGAGGCGCAGGCTGGTAAAAACCAACAGCCGGGAAGAACTTGAAGACTTCCTTTTACAACAAAACCTGAAGTTTACCCCGGAGGAGTTTGAAGAGGCCTACTCCCTGAGCCTTTTCAAGTGCAGCGAACACGGGGATGCACAAGCATTAATGGCCTTCAGGTTATGGTGGACCCTGCTGGTTCGAAGTTCCGCTTACCCCCAGCCGGTGGCGGAGGAGGAACGATGAATCTTCAGATAGAATCCTCTATCCCCGAAATGCCGGACTGGCAAACCTGGATGAGGAACGGAAACCAGTATTTTAAAGCCGCCTGTCCGGAAGGCAAAGGCAGCCGTTTCTCAGCGGACCTGCAGTACAATCTGCTGTCCATGTCCCTGGAAGGGTACGTCATGGCCATATCTGGTTATCACAATTGCCTGCCGTACAACCATACGTTTACGGATCTCATGTCGGCCCTAGAACGCATCATCCCCCTGGACCCGGATCTCAAATCCCGGATTCTCCGGCATGAAAGCATTCAGGATATCTGCTCCATTGAAAACTACCACCGCAGCCATCCCACAGAGGATGCCCTGGCAGACCTGAGATCCGCCGTTGCTGATATAGGGGAACTGGCCCGGGAGATTTGTACCTGAGTCAGAGCGTAACCCGCCACAGGATCAATCCGGTCATCACGGCGGAAAAGACGAGCATTGGTATGATCTCTGCGCTTGTCAGCCGGCGCATCTTGGGATACCTGTGCATCATGACGGCCAGAAAAACAATTGCGACAAAGGGCAGGGCCGGAATAAAGGCGCCGGAAACCTTGGCCAGGAGCAGGGCCAGAATCAGGCCTGCACAGGAAACCGGAAACGTCAGCCAGAAGCGCCAGTTGCCCGCTGCACTTTGGCGGGCAGGACGGACCAAGGCGTCATCCATGCCGAACTTCCAGGCCGCGGCAGAGAGAAACACAACAATCACCCAGTCAGAGATCCCGAACACCGGCATTAATTGCCCGGGGATCGCGATCTTTACCAGCAGAAAGTCCACAAACGGCGGCAGGCCGACTTCTCCCCCGGTGTAATAGGCGGCTAAACTATCGGAAAATTCCTTGGTGGGGCCGGCTGTGACGCTGATCATATCGGCCAGGGCGGCCACCAGGCAAAGGGGCATAATTTCCGCCGGCCGCTTCAGCGGAAAGACCATCCAGAACCCGAGGATAGAGGCAAAAAAAAGGAGGTTGGCAGTGGCGATGACGGCCAGCATATCATACGTGAGGCCGGTGACGGCCTCAAACGCATAGACGGAAAAAAACACGGCCAGGGTTATTGCCAGCAAAAAAATTCTGAACAGGTGCCTGTCACCGATGGCAGGCTCCACCCGTTTAGCGTAAAACCGAAGCAGGCCAAGCGCGGCAAAAAGGGCCGCTGCCATGGATAAAAGCACCAGCGGAAGATACAGCCCCCCTTGAGCCGGCACCAGGTACCCGGACAGATAAATCCCGAAGGAAGCCAGGCACCAGGCCAGGTAAACGAATATGATATTACGAATCATTCGACCGAGCCTCCTTCAGGCGGTCATCCTTTAACTTACCCGGGTGCCGATACCGAGAACATCAGCGATGTTGGCAGCAGGATCTATCACCGGTTCAATCAGGCTTTTGGGACAGGTCATAACGGTTGAAATGCCCGGGCCGTGGCCGGCCAGAAGGCAGTCGGAATGTACCACCACCCCGATACTTACCGCCCCCTGGACAAAGGCCCTGCCATAAGAGTTGTCGTGGTCCATCAGGGCGACGAAATCCCCGAACCGCATCTTATCCAAATCGTACTTCTTGACGGTGTCGGGATCAGAGGTCATGACGTCGTAATCTCCGGCAGCCACATGGGCCCGGCCCACACCGGATCCCATGCAGGGGGCCGGCACCTTTGTTGTGACCGGGACCCGAAGCTTGCCATCGCCGGTTTCCGTAATGGTCATCTTTTCCAGCAGCGCCGGGTCCAGGTTGAACAATTTGATTGCCGGATAATCTGTTAGGGCCAGACCCTGCCCCCGGGCACGGATCTGGATCTTATCGTCGTAGGTCATCTTCTCTTTGATCTCTTTGGGAAAATCGACAATGATGTGTTCCGATCCGCCGTGGTGGCCGATGACAACCCCCTTTTCCCCCTTGGCGTCCCCGGAAACGATGATGGCTTCATTGCCGATGCAGGACAGGATTTGAAGGGAGGTGTTGGGAAATTCGTTGGGTTTTTCCGCATTGGCCGTGCAGGAGACGCCGGGCTCGATATGGTCACCGGCCAGGCCGAAGGCGGGATCTCCCACCTGGACGTTGAGGGTGATCCCCCCGATGCCGGGCATCAGAAACGGAGTACCCCGGTGATCCACTTTCCAGCCCAGGCCCACCCGCGGCATACCGGGTTTGCAGGCCAGAAACATTTCCACCACACGATCCTGATTCGTTTTTAAAGTATTTGACATGAAAGTCCCCCTTATGCATTATCACCGGCGATGCCGGATGTTGTCTTCTGTATTCTTCGCTTCAGTGTAAATAAAAATGGTATGGCTGTAAATCCGATTGCCGCCGCGATGATAAACATGGCTTCCATACCGAAGGCATCCCCCAGGGCGCCGACCACGACCACAGCCAGGGAACGCACGGCAAAGGAAGTCATCATGAACAATCCGTTGGCGGCGGAAGGGTTGTTTACGGCACGTTCCTGGATCAGGGCCAGCATCACCGGGGTGGTGGACAATACCGTGAACCCGGTGACAAGGAGCCACAGTACCTGAAAGATACCGGAGGTAAGTATAAATAAAAGGATGGCCACAGGAGCCGTGATCAATGCCCAGAACAGCACCCGCTGCCGCCCCAGACGGTCGGACAGGGTGCCTGCGGAAAGCACCCCGGCCACCCCCAGCGCCTCATACAATGCCAGGGCAGCGCCCCCCATCCAGAGGCTCTCGGTTTTCTGCTCCACATACACCGTAAGAAACACGCCCATGGCACCGTGCATGCAGGCCCGGGCCGTGAGAATGGCAGCCAGGGGCTCCAGCACATGGCGGATCTCCAGATAAGCGGCCTTTAACGAACCCTTCCGCTTGATGGCGGTCTTTTCCCCGGCCCGCTCCAGGGTCAGATAAAGGACGACGGAGGTGATCACGGCAAGGACAAGAACGTAATGAAACTGCCCCAGCCCCAGGAGGGACACGGCACCGACGGCCACCATGGGCCCAAGTGTCCTGGCAAGCTCCCCGCCGGTCATAAAAAAACTCATGCCCCGCCCCTTGAAATCCCCGGCATATCTGGCAATGAGCACCGGGGAAGGCACGTGAAACAGGGCCACGGATATACCGGTGATAAATACCAGGACCAGCAACATTCCGTAGGTCGGGGCCAGCCCCAGCAAACTCATGGGGATTGCCGTCATGGTGGGGGCCAGGATCACCAGCCACCGGGCCAGTCCCCGGTTGTCCGCAAACAGCCCGATAAAGGGATTGAGCAGTGCCGGGATCTGCATCACTGTGGACAGCAGCCCGGCTTGGCTAAGAGACAGGGACAACTTTTCAATGATCAGGGGCAACAGCGGGGACAGAAAACTGGTGTATAGATCATGGACAAAATGGGCCGTTGAAACCAGGGTTACCCGGGCGCTGTCAAAGGCCTTGCCCGGGGCGTGTGTGGCCGGCATCAGAATCCTGCCTCTTCAAGTTCCGACATGAGGGAATAGGCCGTCATATCGCATTGGATGGGCGTGATGGAGATGTAATTTTCCAGCAGGGCGTCATTGTCCGTCCCTTTACCGGGGCGTACCGGTACCATGCCGCCGTACCAGTAATAGAGCTTTTTCCGGGGATCCTCCCGCCGGTGAAATTCATTGGACAGGTTGTTGTCCGCCTGTTTGGTGATACGCACGCCCTTGACGTCGCTGATGGGAATGCAGGGCCCGTTAACGTTGAGAAACACCCCCTGCGGCAACCCCATGGTGCAGGTTTTCACTACCAGAGAGCCCATATAGGCCGCCATCCCGTCAAAATCCATAATGTCTCCGTACTGAAGGGAGACCGCTATGGCGGCAACACCGTTGATAGAAGCTTCTCTGGCCGCACCGGCCGTTCCGGAGTAGTTGATATTCACCCCGGTGTTGGACCCTGAGTTTATCCCGGAAATCACCAGGTCCGGCATTCCATCGCACAGATCGAACAGCCCCAGCTTAACGCAATCCGCCGGGGTGCCGTTCACGGCATAGCCTTTTCCGCCACCGTTCAGCGCCACCCGGTCGTACCGCAGGGGCTGGTTCAGGGTAATCCCGTGGCCAATGGCGCTGCGCTCCCGGTCGGGAGCCACCAGAATCACTTCATGTTCGGGGGCAAGGGCCCGGTATAGCGCCAGGATGCCCGGCGCCCGGTATCCGTCATCGTTGGTCAACAATATTTTCATAAGATTTCCGAACTCTTCATTTACGTAAAATCAATTGACAGTGCCGAAGGGCACAGCGTATTCGCAGACTCTAGTGGATATTGGCCATAAAAGTCAAGGCAAACCCGACTTGTGTTTATCACCATGAACCTTTAAAATGAGCCTTCATCAGGGCTTGCACCGGGAGAAAATCAGCGTGATACCGGTTTATGATGCCTGAAAAAAACAAGACCACACCAAAACTTCATTATCTCAAGGATACGCCATGTCCGTGACTATAAAAGATGCCACCCGAAAAGACATTGACCGCATGCTGCCCCTGCTGGAACAGCTTTTTTCAATAGAAGCCGACTTCACCTTTGATCCTGAAGTTCAGCGCCGGGGACTGTCCCTGATGCTGGACGGCTGCGGCAAACACCGGGCTGTGAAAATTGCATACACCGAAGAAGGCCGGCTTGTGGGCATGTGCACGGCCCAGACCCGCATTTCCACGGCCCAGGGCAAGATATCCGCCGTCGTGGAAGACCTGGTGGTGGACCGGGACTTTCGGGGATTAAAGATCGGCCAGGCCCTGCTGGCCGCCATCCATGACTGGGCATCCGCCCGGGGCATTACCGGACTGTCCCTGCTGGCGGACAAACATAATACGCAAGGATTGGCATTTTACCAATCCCAGGACTGGGAAACCACCGATCTGGTCTGCCTGACCAAAAAGATCTGAGCATGCCCCCCCTAAATACCATAGGGGACACAAGGAGCCGCTGTTTTTCATGACAGCCGTCCCCAATTTAACAAAATGGTATTTTTTTGCAGTCTCGGCCTAAAACACCTGACCTGAAGGCATTTGGGTTGATTTCAATCTGTTTTTTGCCCGGGTGGAAATTCATGTCACTTTTTATTTTACCAGCCTGCCATGTAAAATTTCCAACATAAAGGCATCGAATTCCAATTTTGTAATTATATAATTGCAAAATTGGAATAAATCACAAGCTTTCCAACAATCCAACACCCCCCCATCTTTGTTCGATATCACCAATTCATTTTTTTTAATCAATAAAAAAAGCAGGTTATAAAACAGCACTTAATTTTTCCGCCCGGGTGGTCCAGCCGTTGCAATTTATGGAGGCCAAGGCGAACCGGCAGTTCCCTGACACTTGAAGCAGTTAAAATATTAAGGAAGAAAAAACATGAGAAAGATAGCTATTTACGGAAAAGGCGGTATCGGCAAATCCACTACAACCCAGAACACTGTTGCAGGGCTTGTGGAGGCAGGTAAAAAAATCATGGTCGTAGGCTGTGATCCCAAAGCAGACTCCACCCGCCTCCTGCTCAACGGCCTGGCCCAGAAAACCGTCCTGGACACCTTAAGGGATGAGGGGGAGGATGTGCTGCTGGAAGATGTCAGAAAACAGGGGTACGGCGGTACCCTCTGCACCGAATCCGGTGGCCCGGAACCCGGCGTGGGTTGTGCCGGCCGCGGTATCATCACCTCCATCAACCTCCTGGAGCAGCTCGGTGCCTACTCCGAAGACCAGGAACTGGACTACGTATTCTATGACGTTCTGGGCGACGTTGTCTGCGGCGGTTTTGCCATGCCCATCCGTGAAGGAAAGGCCCAGGAAATCTATATTGTTGTTTCCGGCGAGATGATGGCCATGTATGCGGCCAACAATATCTGTAAGGGTATCGTGAAATTCGCCCAGTCCGGCGGCGTTCGCCTGGGCGGCCTGATCTGCAACTCCCGGAAGGTGGACAACGAACGGGCCATGATTGAAGTCCTTGCCCAGAAACTGGGGACCCAGATGATCCACTTCGTTCCCAGGGACAACATGGTTCAGCACGCGGAGATCAACAGGAAAACGGTTATCGATTTTGCCCCGGAACACACACAGGCCGACGAATACAGGGCACTTGCCAAAAAGATTGATGAAAACGAAATGTTTGTCATCCCCACCCCCCTTGAAATCGAAGAACTCGAGGCCCTCCTGATTGAATACGGCATCGCCGCTTAAGCTGGAAAAGAAAGGAACCTGAATAATGAAAATAATGATCAAATCCATCGTCAGACCTGAAAAAGTAAACGAAGTCATGGCCGCCCTCATGGAAGCGGGCTACCCCGCAGTCACCCGGATGAGTGTGGCCGGCCGCGGCAAACAGCGGGGCATTAAAATCGGCGAGATCACCTATGATGAAATTCCCAAAGAAATGCTGCTCACCGTCGTGGATGAAAAGGACAGGGAATTTGTCCTCAAAACCATCCTGGCCACCGCAAGAACCGGAGAAAAAGGGGCGTTTGGCGACGGCAAAATTTTCATCAGCCCCGTCACCGAAACCTACACCATTTCCTCCGGTGTAAAAGAAGCGGCAGAAGAAGACGTTGTGGCGGAGGTGGCCTCATGAAAGAAATCATGGCGGTCATCCGCATGAACAAGATCAACCACACCAAAAAGGCCCTGATCGATGCCGGCGTCTCTTCCATGACGGCACTTGAGGCCCTGGGCCGGGGAAAAGGCCTGGTGAATATGGACCTGCTCAAAGGTGCGGAAATGGGATATGAAGAGGCCATTGCCCAGCTGGGGCAGTCCGACCGCCTCATCCCCAAACGTGCCATCTTTCTGGTGGTGCCGGACAAACTGGTGAAAAAGACCGTGGATACCATCATCGAAGCCAACCACACCGGGAAATCCGGGGACGGCGTCATCTGGGTCATGCCCACCTTCGATGCCATTTCGGTCCGGACCGCTGAACACGGAAATAAGGTCCTGGATGAATTTTAATCCGTCGAATTTTAATCCAACGATTTTTACCGCTGACCCGCAACCCGTTGCAAAGAATATAAGGGTGACCAAATGACAGGCAAACGAACGGAACCAATAGATCCGGAAAAACTAAAAAAAGAGATACTGGCCAAATACCCGGCCAAAGTGGCCCGGAAACGGGCCAAACAGATTGTAACCAACACCATAGACGACGCAGGTGATGTTCCCCAGGTGCAGGCCAACGTCAGAACCGTACCCGGTATCATCACCCAGCGCGGCTGCTCCTACGCCGGCTGCAAAGGCGTTATTTTAGGCCCCACCCGGGATATCGTCAATATTACCCACGGCCCCATCGGCTGCGGTTACTACTCCTGGCTGACCCGGCGCAACCAGACCAAACCGCCCACGGACCAGGACGAAAACTACATGACCTACTGCTTTTCCACGGATATGCAGGACGAAGACATCGTCTTTGGCGGGGAGAAAAAACTTAAAGCCGCCATCCAGGAGGCATACGACATCTTCAAACCCAAAGCCATCTCCATCTTTTCCACCTGTCCGGTGGGCCTGATCGGCGACGACGTCCATGCCGTGGCCAGGGAGATGAAGGCAAAGCTTGGCATCAATATCTTCGGGTTCTCCTGTGAAGGCTACCGGGGCGTCAGCCAGTCCGCCGGCCATCACATCGCCAACAACGGCATATTCAGCCATGTGGTGGGAGAAGACGACTCCGTCATGGACGCCGAGTACAAAATCAACCTGCTGGGGGAATACAACATCGGCGGGGATGGATTTGAAATCGACCGTATCCTGGAAAAATGCGGTATTTCAGTGGTTTCCACCTTTTCAGGTAACTCCACCTACGACCAGTTCGCCAACTCCCACACCGCGGATCTGAACACGGTCATGTGCCACCGCTCCATTAACTATGTGGCGGATATGATGGAAGAAAAGTACGGTATCCCCTGGATAAAAATCAACTTCATCGGTGCCAAATCCACGGCAAAATCCCTGCGGAAGATCGCGGCCTATTTTGAAGACGAGGCCCTGATGAAACGGGTTGAAGATGTCATTTCCGAAGAACTGCCTGAAATCGAAGCCAAGCGCCTGGAAGTCAAAGAACGCTGTGAAGGCAAGACGGCCATGCTCTTTGTGGGCGGCTCCAGGGCCCACCACTACCAGGAACTGTTCAAGGAAATCGGCATGACTGTGGTCTCCGCCGGCTACGAGTTCGCCCACAGGGACGATTATGAGGGCAGAAAGGTGATTCCGGACATCAAGATCGACGCAGACTCCAGAAATATTGAAGAGCTGACAGTTGAAAAAGATCCGGACAAGTTCAAGGCCAGGAAAACGGAAGAAGAGATAAAAGCCCTGGAAGACAGCGGATACGCCTTTAAGGATTATAAAGGAATGATGCCGGAAATGGACAATGGCACCCTGGTCATTGACGATGTCACCCAGTTTGAAACCGAAACCCTTCTGGAAATGTACAAACCCGATATCTACTGTGCCGGCATCAAGGAAAAATACGCCATCCAGAAAAGCGGTATTCCCATGAAACAGCTCCACTCCTATGACGCGGGCGGCCCCTACGCAGGTTTCCGGGGCGCCATCAACTTCTACGAGGAAATCGACCGCCTGGTGAATGCCAACGTCTGGCAGTACCTGGAAGCACCCTGGCAGGCAGCGCCGCAGTTATCCGCAAAATACGCCTGGGAATAAGACAAGAAAAAGTACAACGATATAAGATCAGCACTGGAGAAAGATATGCTGTTAAGACATACAAACACAGAAATTAAAGAACGATCGTCCTTGACCGTCAACCCGGCCAAGACCTGCCAGCCTATCGGCGCCATGTACGCGGCCCTTGGGATCCACGGCTGCCTGCCTCACAGCCACGGGTCCCAGGGCTGCTGCGCCTACCACAGGTCCACCTTGACCCGGCATTACAGAGAGCCGGTTATGGCCGCCACCTCCTCCTTTACGGAAGGATCCTCGGTCTTCGGGGGACAGGCCAACCTGGTCCAGGCCATTGACAATATTTTCACCACCTATGATCCGGACCTCATTGCAGTCCATACCACCTGCCTGTCCGAAACCATCGGGGACGATGTAAACCAGATCGTCAGCAAGGCGGTCAATGATGGAAAGGTTCCGGAAGGCAAGCATGTCATCCATGCCTCCACCCCGTCCTACGTAGGTTCCCACATCACGGGATTTGCAAACATGACCAAATCCATGGCCATCCAGTTTGCACAAAAAACCGGGAAATCCAACGGCAAGTTCAACATTGTTCCCGGATTTGTGGAACCTTCGGATATGGTGGAAATCCGCCGGCTGACCACCGAACTGGGCTTAAAGCCCATCCTCTTCCCGGACACCTCCGGTGTGCTCAACGGCCCCCTCACGGGCAAGTACAGCATGTTTCCCAAAGGAGGGGTGACCATTGATGAACTCAAGAGCACCGGGGACAGCATCGGCAGCATCGGCTTAGGTCCCCTTGCCTCCGCAGACGCGGTCCGGGCGCTTGACACCCAGTTCAAGGTGCCCTGCCAGGTGCTTGACCTGCCCATCGGCATGCTGGCCACGGACCGGTTCATCGACACCCTCAGGACCGCAGCCGGGGTATCCGTGCCGGACACCATCACAAAGGAGCGTGGGATGCTTCTGGATGTCATTTCCGACATGCACCAGTACCTCTACGGCAAAAAAGTGGCCCTGGCAGGAGATCCCGATCATCTCATCCCCTTGACCGAATTCCTGATCACCATGGGTATGAAGCCGGTCCACATCGTCACCGGCACCCCGGGCAAGGCCTTTGAAAAGCGGATCAAAGAGATGACATCCCACCTGGATTACGAGGTCAACGTGAAAGGTCCCGGCGACATGTTCACCCTCCACCAGTGGATCAAGAACGACCCTGTTGACCTGCTGATGGCCAACACCTACGGCAAGTACATCGCCCGGGATGACGACATCCCCTACGTCCGCTACGGCTTCCCCATCCTTGACCGCATCGGCCATTCCTACTTCCCTTCCGTGGGATACCAGGGCGGCCTGCGGCTCATCGAAAAAATCCTGGATGCCATCATGGATCGCCTGGACAGGGATGCGCCCGAGGAAAAATTTGAGTTAGTCATGTAGTGCAAGACTTAAGGATGCAACGATGAAATCCATCTCCGTACTGAAGGATAGAAAAAAACAGATCTTTGAGAAGGGCGGCAGCGAACCCTTTGATATGAGTTGTGAAAAAAAGAGCCTGGCCGGGGCCGTGAGCCAGCGGGCCTGTGTCTTTTGCGGCTCCAGGGTGGTGCTTTACCCCATCGCGGACGCCCTCCATCTCATCCACGGGCCCATCGGCTGCGCCTCCTATACCTGGGATATCAGGGGGGCCCTGTCCTCGGGGCCGGAACTCCACCGGATGAGTTTTTCAACGGATCTGTCTGAAACCGACGTGATTTACGGCGGGGAAAAAAAGCTGAAGATGGCCCTGACGGAACTGATCGACCAGTACAGCCCCAAGGCGGCCTTCATCTATTGTACCTGTATCGTGGGGATTATCGGAGATGATGTGGATGCGGTGTGCCGGGAGGTGGAAGCTGCCACCGGCATCCCGGTGATCCCGGTGCATTCCGAAGGATTCAAGGGCACCAAAAAGGACGGTTACAAGGCGGCATGCGACGCCTTGTTCAACCTGGTGCGCCGGTATCCGAATCCGGAGCCCAAGCCCCTGTCCATTAACATCTTAGGAGAGTTCAACATCGGCGGGGAAACCTGGATCATCAAGCGCTACTATGAGGCCATGGGCATCAACGTGGTGTCGGTGATCACCGGCGACGGGCGGGTGGAGGAGGTAACCCGGGCAGCCACGGCCACACTGAACGTGGTCCAGTGTTCCGGCTCGGTCACCCACCTGGCCAAGATGATGGAAGAAGAATACGGTATTCCTTATATCCGGGTCTCCTATTTCGGTATCGAAGACACCTCGGACGCCCTGTACCGGGTGGCTGAATTCTTCAAGGACGCCCCTGAAGTCATGGAGAAGACCCGGGAACTCATCCTAAATGAAGTCAAGGCGGTGATCCCCGGCCTTGAAACCGTTAAAAAAGACCTTGCAGGGAAGAGGGCGGCACTATACGTTGGGGGGGCCTTCAAAGCCTTCTCCCTGATCAAGGCACTTAAAACCATCGGCATGGATGTGGTGCTGGCCGGCTCCCAGACCGGGACCAGCGAAGACTATGCCATCCTGCGTGATATGTGCGCCGACGGCACCGTCATCCTTGACGATGCCAATCCCCTGGAACTGGCCAAATACGTCATGGAAAAAAACGCCGATCTCTTTATCGGCGGGGTCAAGGAACGCCCCATCGCCTACAAGCTGGGCATCGGGTTCTGTGACCACAACCATGAACGTAAAATCCCCCTGGCCGGATTCGAAGGCATGGCCAACTTTGCCAGAGAAGTCCATGAAACCGTGACCAGCCCTATCTGGGACCTGGTTCCCCGCAGAGCGAACAAAAACACCGGCAAAGGAAATGGAAAATGACCAAGGAACGCCCGAGCAAACCTTATACCGCGACCCAGAATGCCTGCAAGATGTGTACGCCTTTAGGGGCTGCCCTTGCCTTCCACGGAATTGAACGAAGCGTACCGCTTCTCCACGGTTCACAGGGGTGCGCCACCTATATGCGGCGGTATCTCATCAGCCACTTCAAGGAACCTGTGGATATCGCCTCTTCAAACTTCAGCGAGGAAACAGCCGTCTTCGGCGGCGGGGCCAACCTGAAACAGGCCATTGAAAATGTGGCCCGGCAGTACAGCCCTTCCATGATCGGTATCGCCACCACCTGCCTGTCCGAGACCATCGGGGACGATGTTCCCATGATCCTGGCCGGCATGGGGGCGTCTATAAAGGGCACGTCATTGGTCCATGTTTCCACCCCCTCCTATACCGGCACCCATATGGACGGGTTTCACCAGGCCGTGGCCGCCGTGGTGGACCGGTTCAACCCGGCCGACAAACGGATCGGTTACAAACCCAAAAAGAAAAAAACCGTCAATCTCTTTCCCGGCATGATCTCCAACGCGGATATCCGCCACCTGAAAGAGATTTTCGAAACGTTTCACACGCCCTGCACGGTGCTGCCGGATTATTCCGAACGGCTGGAAGGTCCCTCCTGGCAGGAGTACCAACCCATCCAGGAAGGGGGTACCCCCATTTCGGTCATTGAAAAGATGAACGTGGCCGTCCACAGCCTGGAGTTCGGTGCCGTGCTGGCCCTGAACGCAGACAAGGGCGTGGACACGGCAGGCGGGATTTTAAAGGACCGCTTTGACATCCCCTGTACCCGGATGCCCATTCCCATGGGGGTCAAGGCCACGGACCGGTTTTTTGAAACCCTGTCGGAGGTTACCGGAAAGCCCGTGCCGGAACGGTATCAGAAAGAAAAATGGCGGCTGGTGGATGCCTATGTGGACGGCAATAAATACGTGTCCCAGAAAAAAGCCGTGATCTACGGTGAAGAAGATTTCGTGGTCAGCCTGGCCGGTTTTCTCTCTGAGATCGGTATTATCCCGGTGATCTGCGCCACAGGCGGCAAAAGCGGATTATTCCGGCAAGCCCTGGAACAGACATTGCCGGAAACCGTATGGGACCAGATGCAGATCCACGACAACATGGACTTCACCCGGATCGAAGAACGGGCCGCCGCCCTGCCGGACCCTCCTGATCTGATCATCGGCAACTCCAAGGGTTATGCCATGGCCCGGCGGCTGAACGTTCCCCTGGTCAGGGCGGGTTTCCCCATCCACGACAGGGTGGGCGGCTCAAGAATTCTCCACATCGGATACAAGGGCGCCCAGAACCTGTTCGATACCATTGTCAACGCCATTCTTGAAAAACGGCAGAGCGATTCTTCCGTTGGCTATTCATATATGTAAAAAATGAAGGACAGACCCATGAATATAAATAACCACCCCTGTTTCAATCCAAAGGCCTGTAAAGATTTCGGCCGGGTTCATCTCCCGGTGGCACCGGCCTGCAACATCCAGTGCAACTTCTGCAACCGAAAATTTGACTGCGTCAACGAAAGCCGCCCCGGCGTCTCCTCTTCCATCCTCTCTCCGGATCAGGCCATGGCCTATCTGGCCGAGGTGGTGGCGGCCAAAGGCAATATTTCCGTGGTGGGCATTGCCGGCCCCGGCGATCCCTTTGCCAATCCGGTCCAGACCATGGAGACCCTGCGCAAGGTCCGGCAGGCCTATCCCGACATGCTGCTCTGTGTGGCCTCAAACGGCCTGAACATAGGCCCCTACCTGGATGAACTGGCAGAAATCTGCGTCAGCCACGTGAGCATCACAGTCAATGCCGTGGACCCTGTTATCGGGGAAAAAATTTACTCCTGGGTCCGTGACAACAAAAAAACCATGGGGCCGGAACTTGGGGCAAGATTGCTGCTGCGCCGCCAGATGTCCGCCATCCGGGGCCTTGTGGAACGGGGGATCATGGTAAAGGTAAACACCATTGTCCTTCCCGGCATCAACGAAACCCATGTGGCAGATATCGCCAGGGAAATGTCCCTGCTGGGCGTTGATCTTTTCAACTGCATGCCCTATTTCCCCAACGAGGGGGCCAATCTCTCCCACCTTTCCGAGCCCTCTGCCAAACTGATGAAAAAGTTGAGGAAAGCCGCCCGGGAATTCATCCCCCAGATGACCCATTGCAAGCGCTGCCGGGCCGATGCCGTAGGCCTGCTGGATGATCCCCTGAACACCCACTTGATGGACCGGTTGAAGCACCATGCCAATGCACCCCTTCCTTTTCCGGGGAAGGAAAAAACTTTCTCCGCCTCCCCGGGGGGCGGCATGGCCGCTTCTTCCAAACCCACCGGAGATCCCCCCAAGAAGTCACCCCGCACCTATGTGGCCGTGGCCACAAGAGAAGGCGTATTGGTGAACCAGCACCTGGGAGAAGCCCGTACCCTTAATATCTACGACATCTCCCATGACGCACCGATGATGGTGGAAAAACGGCGGATGCCCAAACCCGGTACCCGGGATTTCAGGTGGTTCGGCACCGCCGAGGTATTAAAAGACTGCCATACCCTTCTGGTCAGCGGCATCGGGCAGAATCCCAAGGAGATACTTACCCAGGAAGGCCTGACCGTGCTGGAAGTGAACGGCATGATCGAAATGATCCTGTCTGCCCTGAAGAACGGGGAGGATTTCAGCCACCTGATTGTCAGAGAACACAAAGGGTGCGGCCAGTGTCAAGGCACCGGAACCGGCTGCATGTAGGTGAACGACTTTACACTTAACTTCAACTTCTAATTGAAACGGAGATACACATGGAAAAACCCAAAAAACACATCATGGTCTGCGCCAGCTTCCGCCCCAACGGCGAACCCAAAGGGAAATGCCACCGCAAAGGGTCCGGCCCTTTTTTACCCTATATTGAAAATGAAATCCTGGACCGGGGGCTTGATGACGTCCTGGTCTCTTCCACCTGCTGCCTCAAGTACTGTGATGAAGGCCCTGTCATGATCGTCTATCCGGACAATGTCTGGTACGGGAATGTGGACAGTGAAGATGCGATTGATGAGATCCTTGATGCCATGGAAGACGGCGAGGTGGCCACGGAGTATCTGTTGTCATGATGAAAGAAGCGGACCGGGTCTGGATGGTGGATACCACCTTAAGAGACGGTGCCCAGGCACCGGGAGTGGTGTTCCGTCCCCTGGAAAAGTTAGAGATTGCCTCGGGACTTGCCGCCTGCGGAATCGATGAAATCGAGGCAGGCATTCCCGGCATGGGGGAATTTGCCTGCCAGGAGATCTCCGCCCTTGCCCGTCTCCGGCTGCCCTGCATTTTATCCTGTTGGTGCAGGGCGGTGGAGTCGGAGATCACCCTTGCCGCAGGCTGCAATGTCCCCGGGGTTCATATCAGTTTTCCCACCTCCTCCATCCTCCTGAAAACCTTTGAAAAGGATGAGGGCTGGGTGCTGGACACCCTGGCAGGTCTGGTCCGCTTTGCAAAACAAAACTTTGACCAGGTATCGGTAGGCGCCCAGGATGCCACCCGCACCGACAGAGGGTTTCTTGCGCGGTTTGCCCTTTCGGCGCGGGACCTGGGTGTCCACCGCCTGCGTCTGGCAGATACGGTGGGAATGGCCAGCCCCGTCATGGTCATGGAGATGATCGGCAGCCTTGTCCGGGAAGTTCCCGGACTCCCCCTGGAATTCCACGGCCACAACGATCTTGGCATGGCCACGGCCAATGCGGTATCTGCGGTGGATGCCGGGGCCGAAAGCCTGAGTGTTACCGTTAACGGCCTGGGGGAAAGAGCCGGCAATGCAAGACTGGAGGAAACCGCCACGGCCCTGTTCGGGATCGGTGCCCGGCACAGTAACCTCAGGCTGAATAATCTGGCCCGCCTCTGCCGGACGGTTGCCAGGTTTTCAGGGCAGGCACTGCCACAGGACAAACCCATTGTGGGAGAACGGGTGTTTTCCCATGAGTCCGGCATTCACTGCGCCGGCCTTGAAAAAAATCCCTCGTCCTACCAGCTTTTTGACCCTAAGCTTGTGGGGGGACAGCCGTCGAAAATCGTTATCGGCAGCCACTCCGGGACAGCCACCATATTAAGCGCCCTCAAGGCCAGGGGGATTCATACGGACAGGGAGACCGCCATCAGCCTCATGCCGGCGGTACGGGAGGCGGCAATGGCAAATAAGGGGGCCGTTTCCCCTTCACAGCTAGAAGCTATTTTCTACCGGACTGCCAGCCGGTCCCGGACCATCCGGCCCATATCTTCAAGGGCGTAAGGTTTGAACAGGCAGGAGCCGCCGCTGAGTTGTCGGGCCTTTTCCAGGGTATCGGCCTCCGAATAGCCTGTGACAAAAAGCACCTTGAGATACGGGCGGTCCGCCAATATTTTCTTACAGGTGCTCACGCCGTCCATTCCCGGTTCCATGATGATGTCCAGGATCACCAAATCCACCGGATACTTCCCTAAAAACTCAAGGCAGGCTTCCCCCGAAGGACAGCAGTGAACGGAATATCCAAGGCGGGTCAGCAGCTTTTCCGCGATGTTCAGTTGCACCGGTTCATCATCCACCACAAGAATCTTCTCATTGTTCCCCAGCAGGGCCTCAATGCGTTCTGACCCGGGCGATGCCTCCCTAAAGGATGCGTCCAAAGCCGCAGGAAAATACAGGCTTATCCGGGTGCCTTCTCCTGGCGTGGATGTCATTTGAATGAATCCCTTGTGGTCATTCACCGTTCCCAGCACCACGGCCATCCCTAAACCGGTGCCGCTTCTGCCCATCTGCTTTCTCGTGTAAAAAGGTTCAAACACGGATTCCAGGTCTTTGGGGGCTATGCCTATGCCGGTGTCTGATACGGTAAATACCATATAGTCGCCCGGCGGTATGACCCGGTGCCCCTGAACGGGGTTGGCAATGGGTTCCGGGTCGGACAGGGGTTTGAACCGGATGGAAATCCCCACCTTCCCTTCCCCCTGAATGGACTCCACGGCATTGGCAACCAGGTTCATCAGGGTCTTGGCCAGATGGACCGGAGAACCGACAACCGCCCCGCCCTTGCCCGATTCATATTCAACGGTAAGGGAAACCGATTCAAAAGAGGCCATGAGCTGCAGATGTTCCGGGCTGTCCAGGTAGGACCGCAGCAACTGGTTCAGGTCCAGGGGTTCGGTCACGGCCACCCCGCGGCGGGAGAGGGTCAAAAGGTCATCCACGATGGTGGCGGCACGCATCCCCGACGTTTTTATGGTCTCCAAGGACTCCCGCATGGGGTCATCCTTATCCAGGTCCAGCAGGATATAGTCCGGGTAGGTGACAATCCCGGAAAGGATGTTGTTCAGATCGTGGGCCACACCGGCCGCCACCCGGCCCACGGTTTCCATTTTAATGGCGTGGTGAAGCCGCTTTTCAATCCGGTCCCTGTGTTCGATCTCCTTGATCAGCCGATCGCTGAGTGCCTTGTACTTTTGCTCGGACCGCTCTGCTTCTGCACGGGCCTTAAAGAGCCCGCCCAGATAATTTTGCCGAATGATTGTGGATTTGTGGGCCAACAGCGAAAAGAGGAGCAGGGCCAAATGAAACCGGATCAAAAATTCCCTGTGTTCAACGAACACATCCATGGCGGTCAGGGGGATCATCAGGAGCAGGGCCAGGTTGAATAGTAAAATGATGGTTGTTCCCCGCCGGTCCGGCATCCACAGGGTCAAAAAGAAAACAAAGAGGAAGGTCCAGGGCGTTGCCATAAGCCGGTGAACCACACCGATGATCCACAAGAGGTAAATCCCCAGGGCCAGGATTTGAACCCGGAAAAAATACCGGTAGATGAGAATACGTTTTTCATCGGGCAGGCGACTGCGGATAACCCAAAGCACACAGACAAACCCTGCCAGTTCAAAGCTGACGATGGCAGAGGCCCACCCGGCATGGTGAAAGCCAAGGTAAACGTTGAGGCCGGTCAGCGCAGGCACAAGAATATACAGGAAATTTTTCAGCGTTGCCGGATGATCCAACACCTGGCGTTCGGCAGGGCTGATATCTGTTTTGTGCGGCTTTCCTTCCATATCCCTTTCTTTTCTTTGGGGTGTCGCTACTGGCTACCCCAATACCAAATCCTGTGATTTTTTAAAAGGCGGATTCTTTTTAAAACTAACCGGATAATGACCGGACTTATATTGACTTATCGGGATTGGCGTATTATGGATTTAGAATAGCAGCTTCACTGATTCTTAACAGGAGGCATTTCATGGAAAACAAAGCCTTTCAGGCATTGGTTGTCGAGGAAACGGAATCCGATAATTTCACCCGGAGTGTTCAGGAACGCAATATTGACGATCTGCCGGAAGGCGACGTGTTGATACGGGTCGGTTTTTCCTCACTGAACTACAAGGACGCCCTTTCCGCCACCGGCAACCGGGGCGTCACCCGGAAGTTCCCCCATACCCCGGGCATTGATGCGGCAGGGGTTGTGGAGGCCAGCACCTCAGACGAATTTCAGCCCGGAGATAAGGTGATCGTTACCTCCTATGACCTGGGTATGAACACCCCGGGCGGTTTCGGCCAGTATATCCGGGTACCGGCGGACTGGGTGGTCCCCCTGCCGGACACCCTCACCCCGGAAGAGAGCATGGTCCTGGGAACCGCCGGGTTCACGGCAGCCATGTCAGTGGAACGGCTGGTCCCCGGCCTGGACGTCAACCAGGGACCGGTACTGGTCACCGGTGCCACCGGCGGTGTGGGATCCCTTGCCTGTGCAATTCTTGCCAAGCTGGGTTATACGGTATCGGCGGTGTCAGGAAAACCCGACGACGGTTTCTTAAGCAGCCTGGGCGTCACAGAGGTGATTTCCCGCCAGGATTTCCTGGAAAACACAGACCCTCCTCTTCTCAAAACCCGATGGGCCGGAGTGGTGGATACGGTGGGCGGGGATATCCTGGCCACGGCCATCAAAGGTACCCAGGAAAGCGGCATTATCACCTGCTGCGGCCTTGTGGCCTCACCCAACCTTCCCATCACGGTGTTCCCCTTTATCCTGAGGGGTGTTTCCCTGATGGGCATCGACTCCCAGCACTGCCCCATGCCGCTTCGCCGCGACCTCTGGGACTGCCTGGCCAATGACTGGAAACCAGACCTGCCCGACAATATGACGGAAAAAGTCGGTCTGGACGGCCTTGAATCTCGCATCCAGCAGATCCTACAAGGTCAGGTCAAAGGCCGTACCCTTGTGGATCTGGCGTGACGGCAAGCGCCGTTGAGACCTGTTGTTAGAATGAATCATGACCGATAATGCACACCAACCATAATTTAAAAGGAGAGACCTATGAGCACGCCCCAACATTGCCCTGGTTTTGAAAATTTCAAAGAATTAAAATCCTTTACCTGTAAGTGCAGCAAATGTAACGCCGTCAAGGAGATCTTCTCCGACGAGTTTGACAAATCCCACAAATGCGGGGAATGCGGGGAAGAGATCGATTTCACCTCATGTTCCTATGAAGCCGGATAAATCCCGACAGACAGCAGGGCCGTTGCCGGTTCATCCGCCGGTAATGGCCCTGCGTCGCAGCACTCCAGATTCCCACCTGCATATTCAGCCCATCTTATCCCAAAAATGTTTTAATAATGATGGATTATTTTAAGTCTTTCCTTGACAAACGCCAGACTCATAAACTAATCAGATGAGTATATTAAGTTGAAACCCTTCGGTGGAATATTATCGCCGGATTTGCCCAGGCTTTTCGGATTTTTTCTAAAGGAGTGACGCCATGCGTTTTATTACGGAAAAAGAACGGCAGACCCCCGTTCTGGACGAGACGGATGTCCTGGTGGTGGGCTCCGGCCCCGGGGGCCTGGCAGCGGCTATCGCCGCGGCACGCACCGGCGTAAAAACCTGCCTGGTGGAGCGATACGGCTGCTTCGGCGGCAACATGACCGTTGTGGGTGTGGAATCCCTGGCCTGGTACCGCCATGAAAAAACCATCGACAGTGAAGGTATCGGCATAGAATTCGAAACCCGGGCCGCAGCCATGGGCGCCACGGCCAAGGAAGTCCAGTCCGACAGCCAGGCCCTGAACACCGAATTGTTCAAGCATGTGGCCGATGTCCTGGTCACAGAATCCGGAGCCATTCCCCTGCTGCATTGCTACGGGGTGGAACCCGTGCTTGAAGGGGACACCATACGGGGCGTGGTCACCGAAAGCAAATCCGGCCGCCAGGCCATCCTGGCCAAGGTGGTCATCGACGCCACAGGGGACGCGGACATCGCCTTTCGTGCCGGCGCCCCCTGCACGGTAAGTCCGCTTCCCGAACGCCAGGCCGTCACCCTGGTCTTCTCCTGCTGCGGGGTGAACCGCAAGGAGTTCATGAATTACATCGAATCCGATCCCGCCACCTACGGCGACTGGGGAGAGGACTGGGCCCAGCAGACCTCGGGCCTGGAAAACGACATGTTCAGCCCCTATTTCCAGAAGCAGTTCGACCGGGCCATACAAGAGAAGATCATCACGCAGACGGACTGGGATCTTTGCGGTTCCTGGTCCACCATTACCGAAGACGGCCAGGCCACCTATATGAACCTGGTGCACCTGGGCAATGTGGACATCACCGACATCCGGGACCTCACCCGGGCGGAAATGGACGGCAGGGCACAGGTACTGGAAGCCATCAAGGCCATGAACCACACCATCCCTGGGTTTGAAAAGGCAAAACTTCGAAACTTTGCCATGACCCTGGGCACCCGGGACTCCCGGAAAATCATCGGCGAATACGATCTCACGGGAAACGACGTGCTCAATGAGGCCCGGTTTGATGATTCCGTGGGGGTATTCCCCGAATTCGTGGACGGTTTCGGTGTGCTGAGGCTGCCGGTCACCGGCCGCTACTTCCAGGTACCCTACCGGAGCATTCTGCCCAAAAAAATCGAGAACCTGCTGGTGGCAGGCCGCGCCATTGCGGGTGACCCCATCTCACATGCCGCCACCCGCAACATGATGTGCTGTGCCGTCTCCGGCCAGGGCGCAGGGGTTGCCGCTGCCGTGGCCGTCAAAACAGGGACCACCTGCCACGGTGTTTCCATCGCCGAAATTCAAAAGACCCTTGCTGCCCAGAATGTGAGGTGCCATTACTGATGCCGACCAAACTGCGGAACTTCACCGCCGGTAAAATATACCAACACGTAACGAACCTAAACCCCAAAAAAAACGGATAAACGAATCAAATGGAAAACGTATTAGATACGATAGAAGAAATCACCCTGATGGGCCCCGGCCCCTCCTGCGTACATCCCAGCGTCCTTACGGCACTCAGCAAAAGCACCCTGGGCCATCTGGACCCCTCTTTCATCAGCATCATGGATGAAATCAAAACCCTGATGAGAGGATTGCTGCACACCGGAAACCAGCTCACCATGCCGGTTTCCGGCACCGGTTCCGCCGGCATGGAAACCGCCTTTGTCAATCTTGTGGAAAAGGCAGACAAGGTGCTTGTCCTGATTAACGGGGTATTCGGCATGCGCATGCAGGATGTGGCCGGCCGATTAGGTGCCGACGTGGACACCCTGGCGTTTGAATGGGGAACCCCAGTGGTCGTTGATGATGTCAAAACTGCCCTGGCGAAAAAGGACTACGATCTCGTGGCCGTGGTCCATGCCGAAACCTCCACCGGTGTTGAAAACCCCGTGGCAGAGATCGGCGCCCTGCTGAAAGACAAAAAAGCCATTTTTCTGGTGGATGCCGTCACCAGCTTCGGCGGCATGGAGATCCGGATGGATGACTGGGGGATCGATGCCCTGTACAGCGGCACCCAGAAATGCCTGTCCTGCCCCCCGGGCCTGGCACCCCTCTCCTTTTCAGATAAAGCGGTGGAAAAGCTGAAAAACAGGACAGACAAGGTTCCCAACTGGTACCTGGACCTGACCATGCTGATGAACTATTGGGACGGCGCCACCCGGGCCTATCACCACACCGCCCCCATCAACATGCTGTACGGTCTGTACCAGGCCCTCTACCTGATCCATGAAGAGGGGGAGACTGCCGTTTACCAGCGCCACAGGGACAACCACACCCTGCTGGTAAAAGGGCTTGCGGAACTGGGCATCGATATGCTGGTGGATTCCGCCTGCCGCCTGCCCATGCTCAACTCCGTCAACATCCCGGAAGGGGCGGACGATGCCGCGGTCCGCAGCACCCTGCTCAAAGAGTACAAGATTGAGATGGGGGCGGGGCTTGGCCCCCTTGCCGGCAAGATCTGGCGGATCGGCCTTATGGGCCACACCGCCCGTCCCGAAAATGTGGAAAAGCTGCTGGCTGCCCTGAAGGCCCTCCTGTAACATTACGATCCCCCCCGGCCAAGGGATGGTAACGGTTCATCTGCCTTAAGCCTTGCGGTATACGCCCGCGGAAGACTTGTCTGTCTTCCGCGGGCGTTTTTTTGCTTTTCCTCAGATATTCTTCGGTGAGTGGGGCACCCAAGACGCTGTTTTGGTTTTCATGACAGAGGGGATCAGCCCCAGGGTGATCACAAAGACAAAGACCATGGCGGCACTGAAAAGAACCAGGCTGTCGTAGCGGCTCATGGACAGGCCCCACAGCGACCAGTTTTCCGCCAGGATGCCGTATTCGATGAGCTTGCCGGCGATTACGCCGGATATGGCGGCACCGCCCCATTGCAGGGCCATGCAGATGGAGGTGATCACCGAGGTATTGTCCGCGGGTGCCAGGGCGATCATCTCCGAGGTCATGGCAATGGAAGAGGCGGCCTGGGCCGCACCGAGGCCGAATGTCACCAGGCTGAAATAGATCGTCATCGACACAGGGGAAATCCCCCTGAAGAGCGCCAGGCATAAAAACAGGAAGTAGAGGCCGTGGACCGTTAAAAAAACAATTTTCGTTCCGTACCTGTCCACCAGCCTGCCCCCCATATAGAATCCTGCCATGGCCCCCAGAAAGAGCATGGTGCCCATGTGTACGATGTTGTCATCGGAAAAATTCAAGACATGCTTCTCCAGCAGCCCCAAGGTGGCCGGCCAGGCCCCGGTGGCCAGCATCAACAGAAAACAATAGGCGCAAAAGGGCATATATCCGGGCAGATCGGATATGCTCCCCAGAATGGATCCAAGGGATTTCCTGGAGGCGGGTCTGGTATGCCTCTCTGGGATGCTTGAATACAGGCGGAACTGGAGGACCAGCAGGGTGGTAAAAAAAATCAGGATCACCTGATAGGTGGAGATATCGGACCTCTTTTCCAGGATATAAGTCAGGATGAAAGAGCAGCAGATGGCAAAAATCTGCCAGGACACCCTCAGGGTGCCGAAAAACCGGCCCCGGATATCCTTGGGAATCAGGGGGGTCAGCAGGGCGAACCATCCGGAAAACAGGGCGGCAAGACCGATGCTGAACAGCAGGATGCCGGAGGTGATGTAGCGGACGGCCACCCCGGTGTCAAACATGCCGGCCGCCGTTATCAGGCCGAACCCAGAAATGGAAAGGAAAATCCCCATCTGCCCGATCCGTTTTTTTCCGTAAAGGTCCGCGCAATAGGCAAAGGGAACCAGGAGAATCAGCAGGATCAGGGAGGGCAGGGACAGCAGGATTAGCACATCCGCACTTTTCAATCCCAGTTCAAGGAAGTAGGACAGCAGAAATCCGTTCTTAAAAAAAAGCTGGGGCATGATGCTGACGCAGACCGTCAGCACAGTGGTTCTCAGGATGGGATTCGTAAAGGGATTCATATTCGATTTACTCCGGCGTCAGGCTGATGCCGAACTCCTTCATTTTCCGGTAAAGCAGTGTCCGGTGAATTCCAAGAAGCCGGGCGGCTTTGGCCTTGTTGTACCCGGTGCGGGCCAGGGCCTGGTAAATGGCCTTGATCTGGGCCTGGTTCTTGGCGGATTTGAGGTTGGACCGGTCCTTGGGTTTCTTGCGCCGGCCAGAAAAAGCCATGGAGAAGGGCAGATCCCCCTTGTAAATCATGGGGGAGTCCGAGGCGTACATGGCCCGCTCAAGGACGTTGGACAGCTCCCGGACATTGCCGGGCCAGTCGTGGTGGGTCAATTCTTTTTCCGCCTCTTTTTCAATGCGCTTTTCCCGGAGATTGGCCTCCCGGGTCATCTTTTCCATGAGATGGCGGGCGATGGGAAGGATGTCCTCCCTTCGCTCCCGCAAGGGGGGAATCTCGATGGGGATTACGTTGAGGCGGTAGAAGAGGTCCTTTCTGAACCGCCCCTGTTCCATCAAGGCTTCCAGATCCTGGTTGGTGGCGCAGATCACCCGGAAGTCCGGACGAATGATGCGGGTGCCGCCTATTTTTTCAAATTCCTTTTCCTCCAGCACCCTGAGGAGTTTGGGCTGCATGTCCAAAGGCAGATCGCCGATCTCGTCCAGGAAAATGGTGCCCTGGTCGGCCAGTTCGAATTTGCCGGCCTTGCCCTTGGCCTTGGCCCCGGTAAAGGCCCCGGCCTCGTAGCCGAACAGTTCTGATTCCAGCAGATCCTTGGGTATGGCGGCACAATTGATCCGGATAAAGGGATGGAGGCGGCGCCGGCTGCCGTGGTGGATGGACTGGGCGAACAGCTCTTTGCCCGTACCCGATTCCCCGGTGACCAGGACCGTGGAATCGTTCAGGGCGGCCTGCCAGGCCTGTTCTTTAAGATACCGGATTTCCCGGCTCTCGCCGATGATGCTGTCAAAGGTATACCGGGTGGATCTTAGGTTGAACAATTCCTTTTCATAGGCTTTGACCTTGGATTCCAATAGGGACAATTGTTTGGCAAGGGCCCCCACTTCGGAGACATCCTTGAAAATCACCTGGCCGTAGACCCCGATAAGCCGGCCGTCCTTTTTCATGGGAATCCGCTGCACCACCATGTCCTGGCCGTTGATGTGCTGGGATTGGTTGATCTCTTCTTTCCCGGTTTGGGCCACGATATGCATCCTTGTATTCTCAAAGACCTCGCTGCAGTGTTTGCCGATCTGGGCCTTTGCATCCACCCCCAGAAAGCGGCCGTAGGGTTCGTTCATGTGGGTAATCCTGCCGTCAGGATCTATGACCGTGGCACCATGGTTGATGCTGTTGAAAATCAACCGGTATATTTCAAGCTCTTTTTTCAGCATTTCGTATCCGTCATCCGCCATATCGCCCCCTTCCGGAAAAGTGTTCATATGTATCAACAGGTCTACATGTAGACCAAATGATACAGATGCGATTTATAGTTTGTTTTTCATCCAAAGTCGAGTATAATTTCATTTTCAATACGATTTCAGACCCTTAATCAAAAACACACCCTGAATCCGCTTTATGGTCTGAAACTTGCTCAACAAATACAATTAAGAGTATAAACATCGGCCCGGCGAAGGGCCGGACACATGAAAATTTGCGGGAGAATGCATCGTAACGCCTCCCCCTTTGAAAGGAGCATCATGGAAATCCAGGAACCGGAAATTCTGCCCTACGAAATATTGAGCCTTAAAGACGAACACTTCAGCCCGGACAACGTCTGCATCATTACGGGAGCAGGTTCCGGGATCGGCCGGGCCACCGCTGTGGCCGCAGCCAAAAACGGCCTGACCGTGGTGGGGCTGGACATCAATGAGGACGCCGGGCAGGAGACCTGTGAAAAAGCAAATGCCCACGGTGGAAAGATGACCTTTATCCCCACGGATCTCTGTGATGACGATGCGGTGAGCGCAGCCGTTGCCAAAGCCGCGGATCTGGGCAACATCAGGTATCTTGCCAACATTGCCGGTATGCAGCACATCGACCCCATTGAGAACTTCCCCATGGAAATCTACGACCGTATGCAGAAAATCATGCTCCGGGCGCCTTTTCTCCTGTCCCAGCTTGTGATCCCCCATATGAAAAAGAATGCGGACGGCAAGGGGGTCATCGCCAACATGTGCTCCATCCACGGCCATATCTGCACCAAAAACAAGCCCGTATACAACCTGACCAAGTTCGGGCTGCGAGGCCTGAGCCAGTCCATCTCCGCCGAGGGCGACGGCAAAATAAGATCCTTTACCGTCAGTACGGGATTTGTTAAAACCCAGCTTGCACTCAACCAGATTGCCGCCCAGGCGGAGCAGCGGGGCATCACCCGGGAAGAAGTGGTCTCCGACGTGATGATGGGAAAATCCCGGGTCAAGGAGATGATGACCCCCATCGAAGTGGGCAACATGATCATCTTCGGCTTTTCCCGCCACGCCACCTATCTTATGGGCGGGGACCTGCTGTTTGACGGCGGCATGGTACTGACCTACTAAATGGTACTGACCGACTAAAAAAATAATGCCGGTGTTCTCAGGATGCCGGCGGCAATACTTGGAAACCGAAAGGATATGCATCACATGGACGTTTTAGACAGAGGAAAAGGCGCGGTGTTCACCGATCCTGATCCGGATAAGCTCCGGGCCTTTTTCCAGAAGAAAAGCAGGATCAAGACAGACAAAACCATGACCCTGAAGCAGGCCGTGAAAACCTTCGTCAATGACGGTGATTACCTGGCCATTGGCGGTTTCGGCGCCAACCGGACCCCTGTGGCCGCCTGCCACGAAATCGTACGCCAGGGGAAAAAAAACCTGGGCTTTGCCGGCCACACTTCCACCCACGACATGCAGATCCTATCTGCCGGCAAGGTGTACAGCAAAATCGATATGGCCTACGGTGTCGGTCTTGAAGCCCGGGGGCTTTCCGGCTGCTCCAGAAAGTACATCGAAAGCGGTGACGTGGAGGTCAGCGAATGGACCAACTATGCCCTGTCCGTCCGCCTCCAGGCCGCAGCCATGGGGGTGCCTTACCTGCCCATGAGATCCATGCTCGGCACGGACACCTTCAAGTTCAGCGGTGCCGTGGCTGCCGACTGCCCCTTTACCGGTAAAAAAATGGCTCTGGTCCCGGCCCTGAGCCCGGATGTCACCTTTATTCACGTCCATGAAGCCGATATCTACGGCAACGCCAGGTTCGAAGGTATTGCCGTGGCCGACCTCGAACTGGCCAGCGCCTCAAAAACCCTGGTGATCACCTGCGAACGCATCGTTCACCACGAAGAGATTGCCAGAGAACCCCATAAGACCCAGATTCCTTACTTCATTGTGGATGCGGTGGTGGAAGTCCCCTACGGCGCGTATCCCGGCACCATGCCCAACGAATACTTCAGTGACGAGGCCCATCTCAAGGAATGGATGACCAAGGAAAAAGATCCCGAAGCCTTCGAAGCCTTCCTGAAGGAAATCATTTTCGACTGCGAGGATTTCAATGCTTACATCGACCGCAACGGCGGCCTTGAAAAGATGCGCCGGCTTCGGCGGACTGAATTTCTGACAAACGGGGAGGGCGAGTAATGACGGACTACAACCAGATGGAAATGATGATCGTTATCGCCGCCCGTGAGCTGGAAAACGGCGCCACAGTCGGCGTGGGCACCGGCGCACCCTGTGCCGCAGCCATGCTGGCCCAAAAGACCGCCTCCCCGGATCTTGTCATCATGTTCGAGGCCGGCGGCATCAGCCCGGAACTTCCGGAAATGCCCATTTCCGTGGGGGACTCCAGAACCTTTTACAAAGCCTCCCAGGCCGGCTCCATGGGCACTATCATGTCCTCCTGTGCCAGGGGATTTGTGGATTACACCTTTCTTGGCGGTGCCCAGATTGACATGTACGGTAACCTGAACTCCACCGTCATCGGCGATTGGGAATCCCCGAAAGTCCGTCTTCCCGGTTCAGGCGGCGCCAATGACTTCGCCTCCTTCTGCTGGAAGATGATGGTCATGACCCCCCAGGACAAACGCCGCTTTGTGGAGAAGGTGGACTTCCTCACCACTCCGGGCTGGCTTGAGGGCGGAGAATCCCGGAAAGAATCCGGTCTTCCGGAAAATGCAGGCCCTTACAAGATCATCACCAACATGGCGGTGATGGACTTTGAACCCGAATCCAAACGGATGCGGGTGATCTCCTTAAATCCGGGCTACACCTTTGAGGATGTTCAGGAGAACTGCGGCTTTGAACTGCTGCGGCTGGAAGATCTCCCCTTAACCCCCGCCCCCACCGAAGAGGAGCTTTACATCCTCCGGAACCAGGTGGATCCCGGCCGGGTGGTTATCGGCCGCTAAGCCGCCTAAAATTCTAAACCTCCA
>CAJWHT010000027.1 GCA_913041495.1 uncultured Desulfobacteraceae bacterium
CTGGAATGAAAAACCCCTGGGGATATACAGGGATCCTGAGCCGGATGCAGCAGAGGCCGGTGCAGCCGATGAAAAAATTTACGAATAGCCGGCTTAAAAACTGCGGCGCAGTTCCAATGCCTCTTGGTTTTCAGGGTCCAGGCGCAGGACGGCGGAAAGAAAATCATCTGCCTGAATGACCTTATTCTTAACGTAAAAAATGCGGGCGATCTTGAGCTTGCATTTCACGGGATGGACCATGTTCTTGTCTGCGGCCAGAAAGTATTCGAGGGCCTGGTCCTCATCCCCGAGCGCCTCGTAGATCAAGCCGGCCTTGAAAAGCAGCTCGTGGTTTGAAGGAAATTCCTTGAGCAGTTTTTTAAGAAGGCTTTTGGCAAACCGGTTTTCCCCGTGGGCCATGCAGATATCCAGGATTTCCTCTTTGAGCTGGAGATGTTTTTCAAGCTTGGCAATGAGGCGGGCAAACAGGGTCACGGCCAGATCGTTCTGTTTCATGGCAAGCAATTGCTTGCCCTCGTTGATGGCATGGTCGTTGTACCGGTTTGTCAGGGCCAGGACCTCACATGCGTAACGGACGGAAAGGGCCCAGTCCTTGCGCTGCCAGTAGAATTTGCTGAGCAGGTGACGGGTAACGGCATCCATCGGGTTGACCTCTGCAGCTTCAAGATAGCACGTTTCCATGGTGGACACCTTGCCGGCCTTGCCGTACAAAAGCCCCAGGTTTCGCTTCAGCCGGGAGGCTTTGGGCCGCATCATCACCGCCCGTTCCTGGCAGCGGATGGCCATGTCCATTTTGCCGGCCTCTTCCATTTCTCTTGCCTTACGCACCAGAAGGGTGGCCTCATCCGGGTGGTTGAACCGTTCGACAGCCTGGCGGATCTTATCGTCCAGCATGGCCGGGGTCAGGGGTTTGATCAGGTACCCGTCCACTTCAATTTCCGCCACGTCATAGACGATGTCCCGCTCTGATTCCGCCGTCACCATGAGGACGGGCATGTCCCTGAACCGGGCGTCATTCCGGATGGCGTCCAGCATCTGGGCACCGTTCATCACCGGCATTTTCCAATCGACAATGGCCAGGTCCACCATCTTGTCTTCCAGGATCTGCATACCGGCCCTGCCGTGCTCGGCAAAGAGGATCTGCCGGCCCAATCCAAGATTTCTCAGGGTTTTCTTGATAATGGACCGCATGCTTTTCATGTCGTCCACAATCAGTATTGTCATATTTTCTAAATCTATCATGGGTTTCCCGTCAGCGCCTTTTTGACTGTTCGAATCACGTGGGGACATCTGATTTCATTGAGAATCGCATCCAACCCAGGCCCACACATACCAGACCCGGCCGCCAGAATCAACCGTAATGCACACCTTAATGCCTACCAAACCCCAATTTTCAGGGTCTTTCACGAATGTTAGCGGCGAATGAGCGATATGAGAAAAGGGGTTGATTTTATCCAGTCCTTATGTCGATACTTGTAACAAATTTATACGGACTGCCAAAGACCTTTAAGGACCCCCCTGAATGGAGCGACACACGCGGATTGGATTAAAGATCGTTGACTGGTTGCAGCAAAAATGCCCTGCCCTTAAAAAACACAGCGTTCAAAAGCACATATCTTTGATGCTGCTGGCCTTAAGCCTGCTGGCCACAGGTGCCATGTTCACACTCAGCCGGATATACCCCATGCAAGGCGGGTTGCTCACGGCCTTTTACTCTTTTCTGGTTTTTACAAGTATCGTTATGCTGCTGTCCTGCGTCATGACACTTGCAGCGCTTCACGTCAAAGACCGCCTGTCCTGCCAATTGCAGGACAGCACCGCGGAAAACACCCGGAAAACAGCCCAGCTTAAAAAGGCCAACAAAGACCTGGAAAGGCTTATGGCTGACACCAAAAAAATCGAGCTCCAGATCCATCACTCCCAGAAAATGGAAGCCATCGGTACCCTGGCCGGCGGCATTGCCCATGATTTCAACAATATTCTTTCCGGGATGTTCGCCTATATCCAACTGGCTCAAAGGCATATGGACGACCCTGAAAAACTGCAGCGGGATATCCGGAAAATCCGGGCCGGTGCCCAGAAAGCCGCAGACCTGTCACGCCAGATTCTAACGGTTTCACGAAAGTCCGAGCCCAAACGGGAAATCACCCGGGCGGCACCGGTGGTTCAGGAAGTGGTGGACCTGATCCGGGCCACCCTGCCCCCCACCATTGAAATCCATGCCCATCTGGAGTCCTCCGCCGCTATCCTTGCGGACCCCGGCAAGCTTCACCAGGTGACCATGAACCTGTGCACCAACGCCTACCAGGCCATGGCGGAAACCGGCGGCACCCTGACCCTGAGGCTATACGACACCAGTGTTTTTCAGGATCCGGGCCTCATGAATCAGGGAATTCCCCCGGGAGACTATATTTGCATCTCCGTCAAGGATACGGGGACGGGCATGGACTTTGAAACCCAGAAAAAAATGTTCGACCCTTACTTTACCACCAAGGCGCCGGGCCAGGGCACAGGGCTTGGCATGGCGGTGGTACTGGGCATCGTCCAGGAACATGACGGCTATATCCGGCTGTTCAGCGAAACAAAAAAGGGGACGGAACTGCAGATATTTCTGCCTGCATCGGACGCCGCAGCCGATGCTTATCCCGCCGTGCCAACCGCAGAAGAAGAGGCCCAAGGGCGGGGACACATCCTCTTTGCAGACGATGAACCAGATCTTTGCCAGGCCACCCGTGAACTTTTGACCGCCCACGGATTCCAGGTGACCTGCTGCAACAGCGGGGAGGAAGCCTGGGCCGCCCTTTTGTCCGATCCGGATCAATTCGACCTGGTCTTCTCCGATTATGCCATGCCGGGTATGTCCGGCCGGGAACTGGCCGAACGGATCAGAACCGCTATGCCCGATGTCCCGGTGCTGCTGTGCACGGGCAACCCCGACATACTGGCAGACGGCCTGACCCTGATGCCCGACCGCTATGTACCCAAGCCCTTTGATCCGGACACCCTGGTACCCCAGCTTCAATCCGCCATGACAAACCGGATATTGTCCTGATCACCGTTTTTCTTTCAGAAGCGATGCTTCCCACAAAAAAAGGCCCCTGCGGTATTTGCGCAGGGACCTTTTTTTCCTAAGTTTTTGATGCCCTACTCGTCTGCGGGCGCCTCTTCTTCACCACCATCACCGTCAGCCGCCTCTTCTTCAGGGGCCGCCTCCGCCGGCGGTGCTATTTTCTTTTCCACTTCAGGCATGATGGTCTCATCGATGAAGATCTCAAAATCTTTCATGATGATCTCCTTGATGGGTCCGGCGGTGAGCTCTTCACCTTCCCGGGTCCCCATCTGCAGGGTATCCACCAGTTCACCGACGATCTTGTTCAGATCCGATGCAATCATCTCCTTCATTTTCGGAAGGACGATTCCCAATTGAATGCGGAAAGCCAGGTCTTCAGACATGATGTCTCCTTTCTGTTAATTGAGTTAATCTCGCTGTTACGCGGCAATAACCCAACAAAAGATCACAGCAAAGAGACTAAATATCATTCATTTTACTGTCAATAACGCGGCCCGAAACCCACATTTAAACCATATTTCGCCCGGGCTTCAATTGCCTGTATTCCCGGTCAGCCACCGGCCGGGTCCGCCGCCCCGGCCATCCTGATTTCCAGGCAGATGCCGTTCAGTTCAACCACATCCCCGGGATAAATTTTTTTCCGTTTCCGGGTCTCCACCGCGCCGTTCACCCGGACCAGACCGTCGGCGATCAGGTATTTGGCTTCCCCGCCGCTGGCGGCAAGATTCTCAAATTTCAAAATCTTGTACAATTCCACCGGGGATTTTGTCAGAAAGACCACCTCTTGATCAGTCATGGGCACACCCTCCCCGGCTTACGCCTTCGCTGAGGCGGATGGCATCGGCCCGCAGCCGGCCCTGGATATACAGGGAAAGGGCGGCAATGGCCTTGTCGCACACGGAAAACACAGGGATACCGCCGGCGGTCAGGGCGTCCCTTAAAGGGTCATACAAGCGTCCGCCGTCCACCACCGCCACCACCGGGGTCCGGGTGGCTGATTTCAGGGCGATCATCCGGTTGAGAATACTGCCGGGATGGGACATGAGAAACCGGTCCATGGGGCTGTCCTCAAGGGTTCTCATGGCAGGTGACATGGGATCAAGACTGATGACCACGGCGTCCACACCGGGATCTTCACAGAGGATCTTGGCGATCTCCCCGTGGGCTTCATCATCGGCGGAAGGATTGATATCCAGGGGGTTGGACAGGGTGACCAGCCGGTCCAGCTTCTTGGCTGTCAATACCCCTGCCACGGCCTGCCGGGTGGCGGGGCTGAAGTCGGCAAGTTCCATGGTAAAATCGTCGGATTGAATGCTGTCCGCCATCCCCACGGCTTCAAAGCCTGCCCCGCTGACCGCAGCCAGCCGGTTGCCGGTCACGGCCTTGGGGCTCAGGGTTTCGGCAAGGAGCATAAGTTCCTGGAACTCGCTGAAATTCCTGGCCACCACGGCGCCGGCCTGGGAGACACAGCTCTCGCAGACCATATAATCCCCGGCCAGGGAGGCGGTATGGCTCGAGGTGGCAGCCTGTCCCTCCAGGGTGCGGCCGGCCTTGTAGAACACCACTTCCTTGCCCGCCAGGACGGCTTCCCGCACCGCCCGGCAGAAGGCCAGGCCGTCCAGGTCGTTGAACCCTTCGGCATAGACCGCAATGACGTCCACCTGGGCCGAATCTTTAAAATAGGTGACCATATCCCCCAGGGTGAGATCGGTCTGGTTGCCCATGGAGATCATGTACGCCGGGGACAATTGGGGGCACTGATGACTGCGGTGGAGCATGAAGGCCCCGCTCTGGCTGACCAGGGCCGCCCGGCAGACCGCGTTATCCCTGACCTTGGGCAGCTTTTCCTCCGGGATGAACCAGGTGTCGTAACGGCCGGGTTTGGAAATCACCCCCATGCAGTTGGCCCCGAGGAACACCGGACCGCCCTCTCCTGCATGCGCCTTGTCTATGGTGGCAATCACCTGTTCCGCCCTGGCCTGGCTGTCATGGGTCTCCCCCATGCCGCCGGCGATGAGCATGACGCTGTGTGCCACATCCTTTTGAATGACGTCTTCCACCAGATCCGGCACCTGGGCCGCCCCCACGGCCACGATAAACAGATCCAGCTTCGGACCTTCGGCGGCAATCGCATCCAGATCCGGCAGACAGGGGATACCGTCAAGGGATTCTTGTCCCTGCTTGAAGATGACCACCTTTTCAGGGTCAAATCCTTCGGCCAGGATGTTGTCCAGGATAATTCTGCCGAAATTTTTCCGGGTGCCGGACACCCCGATAATGCCGATCCGTTCCGGGTGCAGCAGGTTGTGGATCTTCTTCACGGGGCGCGGGGCCTTGACGTCGGTCCGTTTGGAAAACTTACACATCCCGTCCAGGGGCACCATCAGGTAATCGGTGAAGGCAAAAGGATTGATCTCAAGCTCTTCGATCACAAAGGGCGCATCGGGATTTTCCTGGGCAAAGTAGTTGCCCATGCGGAAAAAAGATTCAAAGCATTCCACCAACTGCTCATCCGTGACAATCCGGCGCTGGCCCCGGGTCAGGCCGGCCAGTTTCCGGTAGGAGATGGTCTGGCGGTAAAGCTGGAAAAAGGTTTCCCCGTCGCCAAGGGCCGTGGAGGAGGCAACGATGGCCTGGCCCTTGCGGAACCGCTTGGCGTAAAGCTCCGTATCCGTGCCCCCTAAGCCTGCGGAAATAATACTGCCGAACTCCCGGGTATGGCGCAGCCCCACGATGAGTTCGTTGCCGAAGGCGGAAGAATCCGGCGGCATGAACTGCACCTGGAGTACGCCCCGGACATCTTCGGACACGGCGGCCAAAAGCGCCTCGCCGGAAAGCCCCTTGTAGTGCTCCGGAATCCCGTTGGGATGCTGTCCCAGCCGGGCCGCGTAGGCCTCCGGCACCTCGTACATCATCCGCCGGACGGCGGAACGGATCTTATTGGGATCCTTGTCCACGATGCGGACGCCGCCCACCTCGGTTTTATGAATGATATAGGGGGAGACAATCTTGAGTACGGTCTTGTCACCGGGAATTGCGGTCAGTTCCTCGTCCGAACACCGGGCCCCCCTGGCGATAAGATTGCTCTTGGGCGGGGTTTCCGCCCCGGACCGCGCCAGCAGTTCATAGACTTCATACTCAAAAAGATAATCCCGGCCCTGTTCCCAGGCCCGGCTGAAAATTTCCGTAATACCCTGATAATCAATGGGAACATCCATTGGTTTCTCCGTTTTGTCAATCATCGCCCGCAGGGCTTATGTGTTATGGTTGCAGCCTAAACCGTTCCAGGCGGAGGCGGTAGGCCGTGTATCTTGCCAGCAGGTTCATGGCCTGGCTGCAGGACCGGAAGACGGGTATCCCCCGGTCCCTGAGCCGGTCGTTTATGGGGTCGTGGGCCCGGCCGGCGTCGTTGAACACCACCACGGGCTTTGCTGCAGCCTCGATCAGGCCGGGAAGGGATTCCACAAAACTGCCGGGCCGGGTGGTATACCCTTCCGGATCATCCGGGGAGGGGGTATCTGCCGTGGCCGGGGCAAGGGAGCCTAAGGAAGCCACCACGGCGTCAATATCCGCATCCTGGAGCATGGCCTTTACTGCGCCGGTATAAACCTCATCCGGCGCGCCCGGAGTGAGATCCAGGGGATTTTTTATGTCCATGATGTCGGTGAGTCCGGCACGGTCAAAGAGGTCGGCCACCACCCGTATGGTCGCCGCTCCGAATCCCGGCAGTTCCAGGGAAGAGTCCCTGGACTGGAGGGAATCGGCAATGGTAACCGTTTCAAACCCGGCAGGACTCAGGGCCCCGGTCCTGACACCTGTGATCTGCTTGCCGTGGAGGTACGCGGCCAGATTCATAAGACCGTCGAATTCCTCCGGGGAATCGGTGACCAGGGCACCGGCCTGGGCCAGGCAGGAGGTGCAGACCATGTAGTCCCCGGCAACCGAAGCGGTATGGCCCGAGGTGGCTTTTTTCCCTTCCGGGGTGCGGCCGGCCTTGTAAACGATGACCTCCTTGCCGTTCTCCACCGCCCTGCGGATGCCCCGGCAGGCGTGGAGGCCGTCCAGGTCCTGGAACCCTTCGGCATAGATACTGATGATGCCGACATCCCGGTCATCGGCCAGAAAGCAGATAAAGTCCCCGATGGTCAGGTCCATCTGGTTGCCCACGGTTATATTGTAGGCCGGATCTCCGGAGACGATCCCGGTCATGCGAACCAGGGCAAAAGCGCCACTCTGGCTAATCAGGGCCACAGGAGACGGCGCCTTGTCCATCCGTTTGGGAGAGCAGGCATCCGGGGTAAAAAAGGTATCCATACGCCCCGGGCGGCTGATCATCCCAAGGCAGTTGCCCCCTAAAAATACGGGGCCGCCGCCAGGGCTTTTATGGGCGGTATCGATTTTATCCATCACCGCCCTGGCCCGGTCTTCGGTCCCTTCTTTTTCCCCGAGCCCGCCAGGGATAAGAATGACACTCTTGGCCCTGCCGTTGTCGATGATTTCATCGATCAACGCCGGCACGTGGGCGGCGCCCACCGCCACCACCAGAAGGTCTACACTATCGATATGGGTGAGATCCGGCACACAGGTCACCCCGTCGATTTCAGCGGCTTTGTGGGAGATGATGCGAATCTTGTCCTTGGCAAATCCCGCCCGGACAACGTTTCTCAGGATATTGCGGCCGAAGTTCATCTTGGTGTTGCTGACCCCTATGATGGCAAGAGACTCCGGTTTCAGCAGATTGCCGATCCGGTCGATTCTCCTGGGTACGGATGGGCTGAAGGCCTGGGAAAATTTACACAGCCCGTCCAGGGGCACCATCTCATAATCCACCAGGGCAAAGGGATTCACCTCCAGTTCCTCGATTACATAAGGCGCCTTGTCGTTCATGGGGGAAAAATAATTGCCCACGGCAATAAAGGCGCCGAAGCATTCCATGAGCTGCTCGTCCGACACCAGGCGTTTCCCGCTCCGGGTCTGGCCGGAAAGCTTCTCGTAGGCGATGGTTTTCCGGAAGAGGTCAAAGAACTCATCGCCGGTCACCGCTGCCGTGGACGCGGATATGACGGCCTGTCCCAGACGGAACCGCTCGGCATAGAGTTCCGTATCCGTCCCCCCGAGCCCTGCGGTAATCACCATGCCGAACTCCCGGGTCCACCGAAGACTTACCAGAAGTTCGTTGCCCAGGGCATCGGATTCCGGCGGCAGGTACTGGGTGATAAGCACACCGCGGATGCGTTTGTTGACCGCTTCTCTCAACGCATTGCCGGACAGCCCTTGGTAATGCGCCAGGTTCTGGTCCGGATTCTCCTCAAGAAACCGGGTGAACCGGTCACTCACCGTATCCACCATGCGCCGGCTTTCGCTTCGAACCTTACCGGCCAGGCGGGACACCACTTTTACCCCCCCCACATCCGACTTGTGCACCACATCCGGGCTGACCACTTTAATGACCACTTTTTCCCCTAAAAAGGGCACCAGCAGTTCCGAGGTCAGACGGTTGGTCCGCTCAAACAGCAGATACTCCGGGACCGATTCGGACCCCAGGGCGGAAAGCAGTTGATAGGTTTCGTGTTCAAAGAGCTGGTAGCGGTTCTCGGATGCGGCCTGGGCCAGGACCCGGGTCATTTCTTCAAAATCAATAAAAAGCTGCATAAGGATTTTCCTGTGAAGCAGGGACTGCCGGACATGTCCCATGGCAGCCCGTAGGGGGGTTTATGTTATCAGGCGAGTATCATAGCAGTTCCCCGGGAAATATCAACCTGGCCCGGCCGATATATAGGCAATGAATCTGGACCCTTTTGCGCCCCCTTGCCACCTTAGGATCTTGTTCTGCCCATCTTGTTCTTCTCATCTTGTTCTCCTGGGGGGTTTATGTTAAAGGGGTGGGCAGACGGTAACATTTAACCAGACAAAGGCGGTCCCATGCTCACCCCCAAAGGTGTTGTTCTGATCCTAAGTGCGTTACTCATCCTATCCATTCCCGGCCTTTCCGGTGCATCTTCAAAAAAGGAATTCGTTCTCACCGGAAAAACCATGGGCACCTTTTACCGGATCAAATTTCTGACCCGAAAGCCCATATCCCAAAGCCTGTGGGACAAAAAGGTGAAAATCCGGCTCAAAGAGGTGAACGCAAGGCTTTCCATGTACCAGAAAGACAGTGAAATCTCCCGGTTCAACCGGACGCCTGAGCACCAGGCATTCCGGCTGTCCAAGGATTTTTACGCCGTCCTTTTGCAATGCCGGAATCTTCACCGCCTAAGCCACGGGGCCTGGGACGGCACCGTCAAACCCCTGGTGGACCTCTGGGGATTCGGCACCCGGGAAAAAACCGGCACACTGCCTTCGGATCAGGATATCCGGGCGGCCCTTGCCAAAACCGGCTTTTCCCGCCTGGTTTTAGGAGAGAAGAAAACCCTGACCAAAACCGTTGCCGGCATCACCCTTGATCTTGGGTCCATTGCCAAAGGATACGGGGTGGATGAAATTGCCCGCCTGTTCGCCGAGGCCGGGATCTTCGACCACCTGGTGGAAATCGGCGGGGAGCTGGCCGCAGCCGGCCGGAACAAAAAAGGCAACCCCTGGACCGTGGGCATTACCAAACCCCAAAAAGGCACCCTGAACCCCGGCCTCTACCGGGTGGTCTCCCTGGACAACGCCGCCATCGCCACCAGCGGCAACTACAGGAACTTCTTCGAATACCAGGGAAAAACCTACTCCCATATCATCAATCCCCAAACCGGCTATCCAGTGGAAAACAAAGTGGTCAGCGCCTCGGTCATCGCCCCGGACTGCACCCGGGCCGACGGCCTTGCCACCGCCCTCATGGTCATGGATGTGGATGCCGGCATCGCCCTGGTCAACCGCCTTGAAAACACGGAATGCCTGATCATCAAAAAAGAGGGAGACCGCATGGTCCCGGTGCGTTCAGAAGGATTCAAGCGTTTTGAATACGAAAGATAACCCATAAAAGAGCAATCGGGCCGGCTTGGTTTGTGAGAAGCATTATCTTAAGATATTTTTAGTCCGTGACGGCTATTTTGCCATCCAGGCCGAAACCTCGCATCATCCCCGAATCCCCTTGCCAAAAAAGGGGATATGGTTTACTCATGCTATACCGGGCCGCAAAGAAAGCCAAGCCTTACGGTTCCGGCAACTGGATCTTAAGATGTGGTGGCGCTATGGATATATGTTCGAATAAATGCATCAACCCAAAGCAGGTGGAAGAGACGGTAAAGCAGATGCCGGCGGCCGAGGATATTTCCGGGATGGCGGAAATATTCAAGGCGTTGAGTGATGCCTCCCGCCTGAAAATCGTCACCGCCCTCCTTGTGCAGGAGCATTGTGTCTGTGACCTTGCCGCCCTCTGCGGCCAGAGCGAATCCGCAGTGTCCCACCAGCTCCGGGTGCTGCGCACCCTCAGGGTGGTGAAAAACCGCAGGGAAGGAAAAATCGTTTACTATTCCCTGGATGATGAGCATGTCAGATCCCTGATCCAGATGAGCCTGGATCATATTACCCACCAGCCCATTTAATGCGCAGCAATCATCTGTCACGGCACCCGGCCGTCAGGAAGAAACAACGGATCAATCCAATTTCTTTGATAATAGTGGGGCGGCCGGTCAGATTTCAGGATGTATGAAATCTTCCCCGCCGGGGATATCAATGGCCACCACGGTCATGCCGGTATCGTCCATGGTCTCCATGCGGATGCCATAGCCCATGGCCTTGGCGAACAGACTCGCCGAATAGGTGCCCAGGCCGGTGCCGTTTTTCTTGCCGTGGGTGACATACTTATCAAAGAACTGCGCCCGGACCTGGGGCGGCACCACCCCGTGGTTTGCCAGGGTAAGGGTAACGGTGTCTTTGGACGGGATAATCGAAAAGACGATTTCCCCCCCTTCGGGAGAGGCCTCTGCCGCATTCACAAAGAGATTGGAAATGAGGGGAAAGAGGAGACGTTCTTCGGAATGGATCATCCGGACACCGTCCGGCCCAAACTCCTTTTCGTCTTCAACCACCCGGCAGGACAAAGATTTATGCGCCACCAGCCTGCGGTGCTGGTCTTCCACCTGATGGATCACGGCCACCGCATTGACCGGCTGAAGCGTTACCCGGTATTCACCGGTTTCGATCCGGAACATATCCAGGGAGAGATCGATCATATCGGCCATGCGGTTGCCCGTATCTTCAATGAGCTTGAGCATCCGCATCTGGTCTTCGGTAAGGGTGCCCTGAAGGCGCATGACCTGGGGCAAAGTAATAATCCCGGTGAGCGGCTGGCGAAGATCGTGGCGCATGATCCGGTCTACATCATCCCTGAGCTGCTCAACCTTTTTCTTGCGGGTGATATCTTCCTTGATGGCCACATAATGGGTCACGACGCCTTCCGGGTCTTTTACCGGAAGGATGCTTGCCTGTTCCCAGAAAAGGGCGCCGTCCTTCTTACGGCTGCAAAGCTCTCCTTGCCAGATGCGTTCGGCATCCAGGGTGCGCCAGAGGTCTTGAAAAAATGGTTTGCCGTGGACTTCGGAGCGCAGCATATTGACGTTTTTACCCACCACCTCGGCTTCAGTGAACCCGGAGATGGTTGTAAACCCGGGATTCACATATTCCACGATGCCCTGAACGTCCGTCATTATAATGGAAAGCGGACTGTTTTTTACCGCCCCCCAGAGTTTGGCCAGGTCCATCTCCGCTTTTTTCCGCTGGGCAACCTCAGCCCTCAGGTCAATCTCTGTCATCACCGATGCGGCCAGGTCGGTCACGGTTTCGATGTCGGTGGGGGACCAGATCCTGGGGATACCGTCGATAACACAGAATGACCCCAGCACGTAGTCGTCCCGGGTCACCAGGGGAATGCCAAGATAGGCGATGACGTTGAGATCCCTGATGGCCAGATTTTTCCTGAACAGGGGGTCCTTTCTGGCATCGGAGATCACCAGGGGGGAGCCGGACACCTGGTTATACTGGCAGAACGAATGGGACAAAGGGGTCTCCCTGCGGCTCTGCCAGGGTTCGGGCAGTCCCACGGCACTTTTAAAAAACTGCCGGTTCCGGTCCACCAGCGACACCAGGGCCACCGGCGCACCGGTAAACCGGGCCGCAAGGCGGCTCAGCCGGTCAAAGGCCTCCTCCGCAGGGGTGTCCATCAAGGCGACATCCCTGAGAGCAGCCAGCCGGCCGGCATCGTTTAAATGGGTATGCAGGCTATGGTTGTCCATGCTGTAACAGAATCGTTGGTGTGTAAAAAGTGTAACTCCACAATACCATCATTTCTTGAGATCCTTCAATAGTAGAAATATTTTGCCAAAGAACAAGGTGGGAAATCCGCTAGGGCCCGGAGCCCGTTGCCGTCAGAACCGCCTGCTTATAGTGGACCTTCAGGTGGAAACCGAACATGCAGTGCCATTGGTGGGCATCAAAGGGGCCGAATACCGGATGAATGGTTCTCCTGGAGCCCCGCAGCCGGTCCAACCGGGACACCTCACGGATATGGTCGGCCACGGATTTTGAAAATGCCGCCACCTGTTCAGGGCCGGCCGCAGGGGACGGCATCACATCGGTTTTGGGATCAATGAGCGCCATGCCGCTCAGGGGTTCGTCCCTGGCAAGCTGGCAGGTAACGGCCGTGATGCACTGGTTTACGATGACGTTATGCGAAAGGAGCATATAATAGGACCAGTTGCGCATATCCGGGTCCACCCCCGGCATGGGCGGCACCCGGACCGGTGTGCCCCCCGCGGTGTGGTCAAGGTTTTTTGCCAGCGTCAGATATTTATCACAATATCTTTTGGCCCTGCGGCTGGCGCCTTGCCTGCTCGTACACATAAAAAAGGTGCGCACGGCCTGTTTTAACAATAGATTTCCCATGGTGCCTCCCGTATCATCAGAAGCAAGATTAAAACACAAAGAACGATACCAAAGAACATGGGGATTCTGCGTCCCGGGGTCAAATTCATTTTTTTTCATTGACATCCCCCTCAAACCCGGGCATTCAGACAAAATCATTCGACAACCCAAAGATGCGGAACGAAATCATGATAGCCTATTTCAACGGAGAGTATTGCCCCAAAGAATCCATTGCCATCTCACCGGATGACCGGGGATTTTTGTTTGCCGACGGTCTTTACGAGGTAATCCGGGCCTACCGGGGCCGTCTTTTCCGGGCCGAAGACCACCTGGAGCGGCTAAAGGCAGGTGCCCGCAGCCTCAATCTGACGGTTCAGGACTTCGCTCATCTAAAGCAGGTGGCGCAAAAACTGCTGGTGAAAAACGGATTGAACGCAGACGCCACCGTCTACTTCCAGGTGACACGGGGGGCCGCCCCCCGGGGCCATGCCTTTCCCGATCCGAAGGTAGAGCCCACCGTATACGGTATCGCCGCCCCCTTTGACCCCGGCCCGGGTTTGAAAAAGCAGGAAACCGGGGTGCCTGTTATCCTGGTACCGGACCAGCGGTGGGCCAGATGCGATTTGAAAACCTGCGGCCTGACGGCCAATGTCCTGGCCAACCAGCGGGCAAAGGAAAGCGGGGCCGGGGAAGCCCTTTTTGTCAGAGACGGCGTCATTCTGGAAGGCACCCATTCCAACTTCATGGCCGTGGTGGACAACCGCCTTGTTACGGCACCGGCATCCAACCATATTCTTCACGGGATTACACGGAAATTGGTGCTGGAGCTGGCTCATGCAGAGGGCATCCCCGTGTGGGAAGCGCCCGTATTTGAGGCGGACCGCCACAAAATTTCCGAGGCCTTTATCACCGGCACCACCACAGAAATCACGCCGGTGACCGCCATTGACAGCACCCCGGTGGGTGAAGGGGAGCCCGGCCCGGTGACACGAACCCTTCAGAACGCCTTGAGACAGGTTACAAAAAAAAGTTAAGGCCACCCCTTGATCTTAACCGAATGATCGTTTATTTTAGGAGCCATGAGAGTCAAGGATGACATAAAACAGGACGCCCTGTTCGAATCCACGGTCAAACTGGTGAACGAGATCGGCTTTGCCGCCAGTTCCGTGTCAAAAATAGCCAAAGACGCCGGTGTTTCCCCGGCCACCCTTTACGTGTACCATGAAAACAAGGAGGCCCTGCTCGTGGCCACCTATGTCCGGATCAAGCAGCTCATGGGAACGGCGGTGAGCCGTAATTTTGACGACAGCCGGCCCATCCGGGATACATTAAAGCAGGTATGGCTGAACATCTTTGACTTTGTGAAAGAAAACCCCGCCTATTTTCAGTATATGGAGCAGTTTTCCAACTCGCCCTTCTGCGAACTTGTGAACAAGGCTGAGGTGGAAGCCTACTTCCTGCCGGTGATCCGGGTGATCACCCGGGGCATAGAACAAAAGATCATCAAGGATGTGGACCTAGATACCATCGGGGCCTTTCTATTTTTCCCTGTGGTGGCCCTGGCCAGCCCCAGGCACAGCAAGGACTTTGAGATGACCCGCAAAAACATTGACACCGCATTCAGCCTGGCCTGGGATGCCATTCGCAGGTAGAGGGAAATCTCATAATTTACGGATCATAATTAAATGAATATTCGATTAAAGATTATCGCTTTGACAATAGGAGTCATCATGACCACACCCGCCCACGCCCTGGACAGCCGTCCCATGCCCGGCTTCACGGACAACAGGTTCCACACCGACATCGACCCCTTTGACACGGAAGGGAGCAGCACCCTGTCAACGGGCATCAAATTCCTGTTCGCCCGGAACAACCGCACCCCAGATGCTGCCCTGCCGTCTCAACAGGCGGATATCACCCCTTTCAGCCGGCGGGAAGAAGGGATGTTCAACAGCACCTGGCTGGGGCATTCCTCCCTCATGATCAATATGGACGGATTCAGGATTCTCCTGGACCCGGTTTTTGAAGAAAAGGTAACCCTCGTGGGTCCGAAGCGGTTCAACGGCCCTGTGCCTGCGGCACTCGGCGATCTTCCGGATATCGATCTGGTGATCGTTTCCCACGACCATTACGACCATCTGAACAAGGCCACCGTAAAAGCGCTGAAAGATAAAGCCGCCTGTTTCATGGTTCCCCTTGGGGTGGACGCCCATCTGAAAAACTGGGGGATTCCGGCCTCTAAAATCATTGCCCTGAACTGGTGGCAGTCCGGCACCCCGGTTCAGGGGCTTACGGTCACAGCCACCCCGGGCCAGCATTTCTCCGGCCGGGGACTGACGGACAGGAACCGGACCCTCTGGGCCTCCTGGGTGATCGCCTCACCCAATTACAGGATATTTTTCTCCGGGGATTCCGGCTACTTTGACGGGTTCGCCGCCATTGGCGAGGCCTTCGGCCCCTTTGACATGACCTTTCTGGAATGCGGCGCCTATGATCCGGCCTGGCACGGGGTTCACATGTATCCGGAGGAAACGGTACAGGCCCACCGGGATCTGAAGGGCAAAATACTTCATCCCATCCATTGGGGGACTTTCAACCTGGCGCTTCACCCCTGGTACGATCCCATGGTCCGTCTGTCAAAGGCCGCAAAAGCGTCAGGTATCTCCATCGCCACCCCCATGGCAGGCCAGACCATTACCTTCGGCGATCCGGGACGGCCCTGGTGGGAAATCAACGAAGCTTTAGCCGCATTGCAGGAATAAAGAAGCGCTTTAGAAGGGGCGGTCTGCCCCGCACAGACTCCCCTGCCAGGTATCCCGGGTTTCCAGAGTATGCTGGATCATGTTGAAGGTTTCCCTGTAGCGGCCTGCCCAGGCAGGGGCCTGAAGTTCACTGGCGTGGGGGTCCCCCGTGATCCGCTGGATGATAATGTGTTCGGGCAGCCGCTCTAAAAAATCGCAGACCAGATCCACGTAGGCTTGCTGCTCAAGGGGGGTATACTCCCCGGCCTGCCACATCCGGTCCAGTGGCGTATCTCTGATGACGTAAAGCAGATGGATCTTTACCCCGTTGACACCGCAGTCAGAGATGATTTTTGCAGCCTCCAGCATCATCTCCCGGTCTTCTCCGGGCAGTCCTAAGATGATATGGGCGCAGACATTAATGCCGGGCTTGCGGGTGGTCAATGCCATGGCCCGCTCAAAGGCGGCAAAATCATGCCCCCGGTTGATGCGGTCAAGGGTAACGTCGTGAACCGACTGAAGGCCGTACTCCAGCCAGACCAGGTAATCTTTCGTATAGGAACGGATGATATCGATCTTTTCTTCGTCCACGCAGTCCGGCCGGGTGCCCACGGCCATGCCCACAACCCCCTCACAGGAAAGTGCCTCGTCATACATGGACTTCATATGGCCGGCGGAAGTATAGGTATTGGAATAAGACTGGAAGTAGGCCAAGAATTTCCTTGCCTTGTACTTCTTCATGGCCGGCAGTTTCCCGGCTTCGATCTGCTCACGGATGCCAAGGCCCCGGCGAAAGGCCCCGGTACCGGAGCCCTTTGAATTGCAGTAAATACAGCCGATATCCGACAGGGAGCCGTCCCGGTTCGGGCAGGTCAGCCCCGCATCCACGGAAATTTTCTGGACCCGCTCCCCGTAAAGGTTGCGCAGATACGCATTATAGTCCGAATACCGTTTTTTCTTTTCCATCCCTCTCCTGCCCCGGTACGCCCTTGTGCTGCCGCCTCAGGCGCAAAGAAACGCCTCTGCCTCCCCCGGCACCGTAAACACCCGGAAGTTGAATTTAAACATTTTCACCGCAGAGATGAACATCTTCACCATGGAGCGGTTCACCTCACCTGCCACCAGGATGGCGGACCGGTTGGCAAAGACTTCTGTCTCGGGCTTGTACATGTTGAACACCCTGACAATCTCGGTGAGATCCGAGAGCGTCATTCCCATCACCGCCTTCCTGCAATCCCAGTAGGAATGCTTGATATCATAATCCGGATGCCGCATCAATCGGCTGATGGCCTCGGACATGGAAGTCGCTTCCAGGCTGCCCGCCACCGTAATCCGGATATACCGGTCATGGCTGTCGTCCATTGAGTATAACATGTGTCCGCTCCGGCAAAAGGGGGTTAGCGTTCTTCCATAATACCCGTTACGGCCTGTTTTTCCAATACCGGTTTGCCGCTTAACCCCTAAATTATTAAGCGCTTCAACAAAACAAGTATGATTAGATTATACGCGAATGATCAACTCAATTTGTCCTTTTCAGATAAAATTTTGTGACTATTTGTAAGACGATGACCATTATGCCAATTACCCGGCAGCAACGGCGCAAGGGATCTTCGCTAAATCTCCGGCAGCCCCAAAAACCACTGGTGAGCGGTTGACATGCCTGCCTACGAAGCGCGGCAACCGCCTCTTTCAGTCCGTGACGAGACGGCTTGCAGGACGCCACTCAAACCCTCACCCCGCCGCTGCCTGGCCCTCTTGGTGCGTTTTGTAAATTGATTAGATCCTAAAATAAGGATTATAAAGTTTATGTGTTGTAAACGTGATTCTCTGGGAATCATGCTTCTCCGGTATTAAGTTGACTTTCGAATGAGGCCTCTTGCCTTACGATACTTATAGACAGCGTTTTTTGACTGCCCATAATTAAAACCGGCACTTTCTAAGTGTTTAATGCACTCCATACTGGTCTTATTTATCGCCTCAAACTTATCCAATATTTCGTCATACTCATTTTGCTTCATCCGATGTGTAAGTATTTGATGTTCCCCATGGTGCAAATAGATGTATGCACCGTTCTTGGCTTGTTGATAGCTCGCCCCTTCTTGAACAAGAATATCTTCACATTCAGTTTGCGATAGACCATTTGTCCGGGCATGATATAAATCTAAGATACGAGAATACTCTTTTTGGCTAAATGTTTTAATTTCGTTTGCCATTATAATCTCCTCCTCGGTAAAATATCTTGTGAACATTATGGCAACATAACATACTGAAAATCAACGCATATTTTTGTACATTTGTCGTCACATTCTATAAACTAAAAAAGTCTATGCTGTTTAACGTAATATACTGTTGGCGTATCAAAAAATTTGCTTTAAGACTCATCTTTATGCCCTGTTTGACCGCCGGTTCTGAATACTCAGACTATCCGGTTTATACATAGTTAAACAGACGAAGAAATACAAACCCAACTCAGCAAACCAGGGGGACTAGGCAGCCGGTGCCGGGGTGGCCTGGAGCGTCGTAAATTCACTGGGCGTCACGGATTGAAAGAACAGGGAATTTCCGATAGCCCGGCGATCAGGACGATCGCCGGGATTTTAGCGGAAGGTCCCGCGGGGCCGGCTGCCGGGTAAAAGCCCCCTCCCCATTGATTTCATAAATTCATACCCCTCGCAATTTAGACGGCGATGCAATCTTGACCAAAACCCCATAAGTATTGTATTTTAGGAGGTTATGAATTTTTACAAAAACACATATGATATTATTGTGGTCGGGGCCGGTCATGCGGGGTGTGAAGCCGCGCTGGCAGGGGCTCGGATGGGGTGTGACACCCTGTTGCTGACCATTGATATGGATAAAATTGCGGCCATGCCCTGCAGCCCGTCCATCGGGGGGATGGCCAAAGGGCAACTGGTCAAGGAAATTGATGCCCTGGGCGGAATGATGGCCCGGATTACGGACTCTTCTGCCATCCAGTACCGGACCCTGAATACCCGGAAGGGGCCGGCGGTCCACTCCACCCGGACCCAGAATGATAAGAATATGTATGCCCGCCACATGAAGGCTGCCGTTGAAAAAACGGCGAACCTTGACCTCAAGCAGGCCATGGTGGAACGGCTGCTTATCGAGGATGACACGGTACGGGGGATTACCGACCAGACCGGTTTTGAATACTTTGCCCCCTGCGTGGTGATCACCACGGGAACCTTTCTGCGGGGGACAGTGCATATCGGGGCGTCCAGAATCCAAGCCGGCCGGGCCGGGGAATTTGCCTCGGTGGGCCTGGGGCAGTCCCTGGAAGCCCTGGGGCTGACCATGGGGCGGATGAAGACCGGCACCCCGCCGCGGCTCCATGCGGACAGCATTGACTTTTCCCGGTTCAATATCCACGGGTCGGATGACAGCCCCACCCCCTTTTCCTACAGCACCACGGAAATCACCACCCCCATGCTGCCAAGTTTCATGGGAGATACCAACGCGGATACCCACGAGATTGTCCGGCAGAACCTGAAACACTCCGCCCTGTACGGGGGGCATATCAAGGGGCAGTCCGCCCGGTACTGCCCTTCCTTTGAGGATAAAATCGTAAAATTCCCGGACCGGGAGAGCCATCATGTGATTCTGGAGTACGAGGGGATCGACTCCAAGGAGATTTATGCCTCCGGTTTGGGCAACAGCCTGCCCCTGGAGATTCAGTACCAGGTGGTGCGCTCGGTCCGCGGGCTGGAGCAGGCCCAGATCATGCGGCCGGCCTATGCCATTGAGTATGATTACGTCAACCCGCTGGAACTGACGCCGGCCCTTGAAACCAAGCGGGTCCGGGGGCTTTTCCTGGCCGGGCAGATCAATGGCACCTCAGGATATGAAGAGGCCGGGGCCCAGGGGCTGTGGGCCGGGACGAACGCTGCGGCAAAAGTCCAGGGCCGCCCCGCCTTTGTCCTGGACCGGTCCCAGGCGTATATGGGGGTGATGGTGGACGATCTTGTGACCCGGGGGACCAATGAACCCTACCGGATGTTCACCTCCAGGGCGGAATACAGGCTGCTGCTCAGAGAGGACAATGCGGATCTTCGCCTGGCTGAAACCGCATTTGAGTATGGATTGATCCAGCGGGAGGCCCTTGAATTCGCCAGGGAAATCCAGGCCCAGACCGCAGGGGAAATCGATAGGGTCAAACAGGCCGTGGTGAAGCCCACACCGGCAAACAACAACTTTCTGGAACAGCAGGGGTCCAATCCCATCACCACCGGCGTCAAGCTGGAGCAATTGCTCAAACGCGCGGAGCTGAGCTATGCCAACCTGAGCACCATATCCCCTCCGCCGCAACCGGTCCATGACCGGGCTGCCCGGCAGGTGGAAATCGAAATTAAATACGAGGGGTATATCCAGCGCCAGTACAACGAAATTAAAAAATTCAGGGATCTGGAAAAAATCAGGATTCCCCAAGGGTTCTCCTTTGACGATGCCCATGGGCTCTCCAACGAGATCCGGGAAAAACTGAACCGGATCATGCCCGCCTCCCTGGGACAGGCCGCAAGGATCGACGGCATGACCCCTGCGGCCATATCGGTGCTTATGGTTGCGATTACTGCCTTTCACCAGAACAAGACCCCTTGACTTGGAGCGGTTGGCGCTTATCATTAATTCACAAATATTTAGAATAACTGGATTAAGTTTAAATTTACGGAAGTAAGAGACCCATGGCAGACGATTACTACAAAATACTTGGAATAGATAAAAGTGCTTCCGCGGCTGAGATCAAAAAAGCCTACCGGAAACTGGCCTTGAAATACCACCCTGACAAAACCAAGGGAGATAAGGGCCTTGAAGACAAATTCAAAAAAATCTCCGAAGCCTATGCCGTGCTCAGCGACGCGGAAAAGAAGAAGCAGTACGACACATACGGCTCGGCGGATTTCCAGCAGCGGTTCTCCCAGGAGGATATCTTCAGAAATTTCGACCTCGGCGATATTCTCAAGGAATTCGGTTTCGGGGGCGGCGGAAACTTCGGGCGGGGCGGCTTTTCCGCCAATTTCGGCGGGGGCGGTTCCCCCTTCGGCCGCCAGGGGGGCTTTTCCGGCGGCGGCAATCCCTTTGGCCACCAGGCCCAGGCCCGGCGGGGAAAGGACCTGGAATATGAACTCCCCCTGTCGCTGGAAGAGATGATTAACGGCACCAAAAAGACCATTACCATCAGCCAGGGAGGCCTGACAAAGGCCATTGAAGTAAAAATCCCCAAAGGCCTGACAAAGGGGAAAAAGATACGGCTGGCAGGAAAGGGGGAACCCGGGCCCCACGGGGGACCTGCGGGCAACCTTTATATAAAATCCGCCCCTACCCTGCCGCCGGGCATTACCCTGGAGGAAAATAACATCAGTATGGACCAGGAGGTCCGGCTGACCCAGGCCCTGCTCGGTGACAAGATCCAGGTGACCACCCCGGCCGGAAAGACCTTCAACCTGACCCTGCCCCCCGGCACCAGCCACAAGGCAAAAATGCGCATCCCGGGCCAGGGAATCCCCCATATGAAAGGAAATGGTTGCGGAGATCTCCTTGTTGTTGTTAATATAGCCATGCCCAAAGCATTGAACCATCGGCAGACCGAACTGATCAACGAACTCAAAGAAACAGGATTGTAACCAAAGATGCCCGAATTCATCCCCATGATTTCAGAAGATGAAATCAAAGAAAAGACCAGGGAAGTGGGAGCAAAAATTACAGAAGACTACAACGGCCTTGACCTCGTACTCGTGGGGGTGCTCAAGGGCTCTTTTATTTTCTTGGCCGATCTGACCCGGCAGATAAAAATTGACCATGATATCGACCTGGTGGGGGCGTCTTCCTACGACGGCACCGCCACCACCGGCCAGATTGTCTTCACAAAACAGCCGGATCTTGAGCTGGAAGGCCGTGATGTCCTTTTGGTGGAAGATATTGTGGATACGGGGCTGACCCTGTCTAAAATCGTTGAGTTCGTTCAACTGCTCAATCCCAGATCCGTCAAGATCTGTACCCTCATCGACAAAAGAGAACGGCGGGAAGTCGAGCTGAGTGTGGATTATTCCTGTTTTACCCTTGAAAAGGGGTTTATCGTGGGGTATGGACTGGATTACAATGAGCGGTACAGGAATCTGCCGGCCATATATGATTTGAAATTATAAAATAAGGGGGATGCGCAATGATAATAACCTGCGAGGAATGCTCAACCCGGTTCAACCTTGACGAATCCCTGCTCCGGCCCGAAGGCTCAAAGGTCAGGTGCAGCCGGTGCAAACATGTGTTCACGGCATTCCCCGAGACATCAGAAGTTCCGGCCCCCGATTTCGAACCAGAACCGGAATCGGCTCCTGAGCCAGATCCGGAATCCGAATCCTTTGAATTCGCCCCCCCTGAAGAAGAAACAGAGGCCCCCTATGACGACGATATCGGGGCCATCCCCTCCATTGAAGAGCCGGAGGAGACAGAAGAACCAGAGGACGCTCCCGACTTTGACGTCTCTTTTGATGAAGACGATGACGATTATGGCATAGAAGTGTCACCGGAAACGGAATTTCAACCGGACACAGAGACGGAATCCGATGACCTGGATTTCGGGGAACAGGACATTGATTTTAATGATATCGCATTTGATGAACCTGAGCCTGAGTCCCGGGACAGCATTTCCGGGGATGCCGATGAGACACCGAAAGAATCCGATGATATGGACCTTTCCTTTGAGGAAAGTGAAATCAATTTTGATGAGGATGACTTCGCCTTTGAAGACGGTGAACCGGATGATGAGCTGGATGACGACTTCGATCTTGAAGAGACCGGCGATGATTTAGACGGCCCCGAAGAAATCTCTTTCGATGCAGCCCCACTGGAAATGGAAACCTCCGATGAGGCGGCCGATGAAGAGATTCAAACGGCACCGGACCTTGATGTACCATCCCTGGAAATGGAAAACAGCCAAGAGGATGATAAGGATCCTGATCCGGGAACTGAAGCGTTTGACGAACCGGAATTTGACGAACCGGAAGATCTGGATTTTGACTCGGATGATTTTGATATGGACGATTCTGGATTCCAGGAAACCGAATTTGAAGAAAGCGATTCCCCCTCGGATGAACCAGACCCGGAAACCGCAGATATTGAAATCTCATTTGATGATGAAGATGATATTGCGGCACTGACCGATATTCCCCTGGAAATGGACGCTGCCGAAGCATCGGATGCATCTGACACAGATGTAACGGCACTGGATGACGGAGAACTGGAATTTGAAGAATCAGACATAGAATTCGAAGACTCCCAGATGCCTGCAGGCATGGTGGATGAGGAAGACCGGGAAGCCCTGGACGATATTGATTTTGAAGATCTTTCCCCTGAAGAAGACGGGTCTGCCCCCGCAGTTGAGTCCCCGGCCGAGGATTTTGAGGACAGTCCGGACGACGACCTTGAAGAGGTTCCGGACCTGGAACTCTCGTTCGACGAACATGAGGATGCCGACCTGGTCTTTGAAGAGGATTTTGAGACAGATGATCTCCCGGGCCTTGAAATGGCTTCCCTGGAAGAGGAACCCGATCTGTCCGACGAGGAATTGCCTGATCTTGCGGCGGATGTGGAACTTGCTGACACAGATCTCACCTTTGATGAAACCGGCAATGAACCGCCCGCCTTTGAAGAGGACAATGCCGATTTCCAGGCCAGTTTAGATGCGGAACTGGAAACCGACAAGTTCGCCGGATATGACGACGTCCTGAACCAGGGTGTGGAGCCCGAAAGCGGCCAACCGGACTTTGACAGCGAGCTTGGGGATGGTCCGGATGCCCCACAGGCCCCTGCGGCCGCAAGCGCGGCTGATGCCCCGGCACAAGAACCGGAAGCCCCGGCACAGGGCATGCGGGCCCCCGAAAGTCCGCTGATCGATCCCCTGCCCGATGAAGATGTACGTAAAAAACGGGCCAGGAAAAAGAAAAGCGCCATCGGTGCTCCTGTGAAGGTCTTGTTCCTGCTCTTTGTCCTGGTGGTTGCCGCTTACGTGGCAAGCCTTCAGTTCGGATACACCATCCCCTTCCTTTCGGACCTGAAGATCCCGTATCTGACCGAGATGATCCAACCGGAACCGGCCCCTAAACCGGTATTGAAACCTGTGCCCAACGAGGTGAGTATCAAGGGCAGGTTCCTGACCAATGCCACGGCAGGAGAAATCTTTATTGTCACCGGAAAAGTGGATAATCCTTCCCAGGTTGCCTACAGCCATATCCGGGTCAAGGGCACCCTGATCACCAAGGAGAATCCCAAAGCCATGACCCAGATCATCTATTGCGGCAACATTATTGGCGAGGAAGAACTTAAATCCGGCAATATTTCCGACATCCAGCAAAAGCTGACGGTCAAGGAAGGCATGCAGAATGCCAACGTGAATATCGGACCGGGCAAGGCCGTCCGGTTCATGCTCGTATTCTCCAACCTGCCGGAAAATTTAACCAATTTCACGGTGGAGGTGCTGGATTTTAAAAACAGCACGATGAATTAATAAAAACCGCTTGACACCCCACAAAAACCCGTGTATTGTACTCGGGTTTTTGGCGAAGTAGCTCAGTTGGTTAGAGCATGCGGCTCATATCCGCAGAGTCCGGGGTTCAAGTCCCTGCTTCGCTACCAGATATTACAAGGCCCGGTATCTATGGAAACTCCAAAGATACCGGGTTTTTTATTTGTGCCGGAACAGCTCCGGGCAGAAGGAAAGCAAATAAAGGCAGGAAACCATTTAGCCTCCCAACGAAAGAAACAGCGAAATCGCCGGCATTGATTCCCATAGGGGGAGTGTGGTACCATTTCCCCGACCATTAAACTTCTGCGGTGATGCAGGGCCCAACGCCCAATCCGCCACTAAAAGGAGTGCTTATGCCCGGTGTATACGACATCTATGTGAAAGACCAGTTTGCCTCAGCCCATGCGTTGCGGGGATATGACGGACAGCATGCTGAAATGCACGGCCACAACTGGACCGTGGAAGCCTGTATCCAGTGCACAAAACTGAACCAGCGGGGAATCGGAATTGATTTTCAGGATGTGCGGAAAACCTTAGGGGATGTGGTGGGGCGGCTCTCCCATACCAGCCTGAACGATGTGGCCGAATTCGGTGCCATCAACCCCACCTCGGAGAATCTGGCAAAATTCATCTATTCCGAACTGTCCAGGCGTCTGAATACCGTCCATATCCAGGTAAAAAAAGTATCGGTGTTTGAAAGCCAGGGCTGCGGGGCTGCCTATCGGGAAATCTGATCCGGCGGCCCTTACAGGTTTGTCTTTGCTTCAATCGCCGTGCCGTTGGACTGGTGAATCTCCCGTTCGTGGATGCCGATAAGGTAAAGCAGGCCGTCAAGCCCCATGGTGGAAATGGCGTTGGCGGCTTTTTCCCGGACCACGGGCTTGGCGTTAAAGGCCACCCCGAGCCCTGCAATGGAAATCATGGGCAGGTCGTTTGCCCCGTCCCCCACGGCAATGGTCTGCTGGATGGACAATTCTTCACGCTGGGCAATCTCCCGCAGAAGGCTGGCTTTGCGTTCCCCGTCAACAATCTCCCCTGTGACCTCCCCTGTGACCACGCCGTCACGGATCTCAAGTTCATTGGCATACACATAGTCAAAGCCCAGTTTTTCCGCCAGATAGTTCCCCACAAAGGTAAACCCCCCGGACAAAATGCCCAGTTTGTACCCCAGGCCTTTGAGGGTGCGGGCCACGAGATCCGCCCCTTCGGTGAGGGGCAGCCGTTGGGCCAGTCCTTGAATCTCCTCTTCCCGCAGCCCTTTGAGCAGGGCCACCCGCCGCCGGAAACTCTCCTTGAAATCCATTTCCCCCCGCATGGCCGCCTCGGTGATGGCTTCCACCTCCGGCCCCACACCGGCCAGCTTGGCCAGTTCCACAATCACTTCGGCCTGAATCAGCGTGGAATCCATATCAAAGACCACCAGCTTACGGTTTTTCCGGTAAATATTGTCCACGTGGAAAGAAATATCGATATACTCCTCCTGGGAAATCCGCATGAATTCCCCGCGCATATCCACTATATCCGTGGGGGGTCCGGAAACTGAAAACTGGACACTGGATTTAGGACTGTGTCCGGGGCTTTGACCGGGGCTTTGACCGGGTCGCCCGTCTTTGTTTTCCAGCCGTTTCAGGGAACGCCTGCCGGTCAAACGGGTGATGGAATCGATATTCAGGTTATTTTTTGCAATCACCGAGGCCACCGCAGAGATCTGCCGGGCGCTGATGTCCCTGCCCAGGATGGTGATGATACGGCGCTCTTTGCCCTGGGCATGGACCCATCGCTCATAGCTGTCGTGGTCCACGGGCTTGATGTCCACTGTCAGCTCCATCTTATGCCCTTCAAAGAGCATATCCTTGAAAATCGGTAAAAAATCCTTTGAACAGGGAATTTCAGCGAGGATTCCCAATGAAATATGATCGTGAATCACGGCCTGGCCGATATCCAGAATAGTAACGTTGTATTGGGCTAAAAGCCCTGTAAAAAGGGCATTCAGACCTTTTCTGTCCCTGCCCGTGATGTTGATGAGAACAATATCGCCCATGGGTTTTTCTTTGGCTCCCATATTTAAGTATACCGGGTAAAATCTAACGGTTGCCCACTTCCGGCAATTGCCGGACTTGGGTCCCTTATAGCCCCGGCATTCATACATTGTAAAGGGTTTTATCCCGGACCGTCCTTGGGATCAGGCATATCTGCTGCGGTTTCCGATTTTTCGGGTTTTTCATTGCTCCCGCCGTCCATTTCTGACATACTTGCAGAAAACAATCTCCAACCAAACGCGCAAACAATAATGATGACCAGGTTTTTCGCAACCATTGCCGCAGTGATCTATCTGACCACCTGTACCGCATGGGCAGGGCAGCGGCTGACCATTGTCCGGGGGCAGAATTTCCCGCCCTACCACTACCTGGATGAAAAGGGGGAACTGACAGGGTTCATCATCGATATCATCACCGGTGTGAGCCACACCCTGACACTTGACATCCGGTTTGCCCAATATCCCTGGTCCAGGTGTCTTCACCTGGTTAAAATCGGTGAGGCCGACGCAATGATGAACCTGTTTAAAACACCGGAGCGGGAAACATTCATGATTTTTGAAGAGGCAATCCTGACCTGGGAAGTCAACATGTTCTTCACCCTGAAATCCTCACAGGTTTTATTCACCGGCAACCTGGATGAGCTGAAAGGAAAACGTATCGGTGCCGTCCGGAATTACAGCTACGGAGAACATTTTGATACCCACAGCCCCGAACTGAACATCCTCCGCCTGGAAACAGAAAACGGATTACTGCGTAACCTGCTCAATCGGCGGTGCGATATCATCATCGGCAACCCTATCGTTTTGCGCACCCTTGCCGGACAGATTCCCGGAGGCGAAGACATCGTTACCACAGGCCCCCGTGTCACCAATGATCCGCTTTATATCGGATTTTCAAAGGCCAAAGGTCATGAACTCCTTGCCCGAAGGTTTTCCGATGCCTTAAAACAGTTCAAGGCAGGTGCGGATTACCGGGCAATCCTGAAAAAATACAATATCCACTAACGGCCCAAGATTTAGTCAACGTCTCTTGCCACCTTGTTTGATCACCACATCCCCCAGCTTACAGCCGGCTTGACGCGCCACCACGGCGCATTTGGCCTTAAAGAGGAAAAAAACGCGTTCATCGTAGTGGTCCAGGGTTTCAAAGTTGCCCTGCCCCTTTGAAATGATCAGATCCGCCCGGTGGAATTCCCGGACAAATTCATCGGTGCAGTAAGGGATCAGGGTGCCGGGAATCAGGGCGCCTGTGTCCATCACGCGAACCATGTCCGGCAGGCCTGCGGCCTTTGCATCTTCAACAGTGGCGTCATTCTGGATGGGACCGCCCCGAACGGCGTAGGTAATCTTCGTGCAATCCATCTCCTCCAGCAGCAGCCGGTCAAATACAATTTCCCCGGCATTGTCTCCCAGCCAGAGGATATGAGACGCCCCTGCCACCGCCGCCCTGAAATCCGCCACACTGCCGTTGACCCGGGTCTCCATGGCGTGGGTGATGGTTGCCAGAAGCTTTTCCCGCCCGACGGTGGAGGCGGTACCGAAATCGATGATATTGCCGGCAATGGAAAGGCGGACGGAGGTATCGAACCTTTCCGCCGCGTCCTGCCCCTCTTTCATGGCCTGAAGTGCGGGAAGCAGTTCCAGTGACAGGGTATTATACTTTTTCTTGAGCCGGGCGTAGGGATCCCAGACACCGGTCATCTCTCCCACGGTTTCCTGGATAAACCGGGCCACGAGGGGCGGCGGCCAGTCCGGGTCCAGGACGGATAATTTTGCCATAACTTTTTTTAACACGGCAAGCTGAAGCGCTTCATCCCCTGTGGCCAGCCGGGCCGCATCCAAGGCGCCCCGGGCAATACAGGGGTAACAGTCATTATTCATCTTCACCGCGCCATCTCCTCGACCATGGACACAAGTCTTTGCCGGGTGTTGAGTTCAGGGGTGTCCAGTACACGTTCAAAAAGGTGCTGCTTGATCTTTCCGATCTCAGGCCCCGGAGGCATTGCCATAATCCGGCAGATGTCCTGCCCGGTAATCTCAAGGTCATTCATGGTAAATGCATTTTTTCCGTGCATCTCGTCTAAAAGCTTTCGCATTCTGGTTTTTATGTCGGACAGGGTATAGGGTGATTTGGCCAGGTTTCCCCGCTTGTCGGCAATTCTCATGCGCATGAAATCCCGGTAAGACAGACCAAGATCGGCCAGCATGGCCAAAAGCCTGCGAACAGCCCGCGGTGTGCTGTCTTGAGTTAACGGCCGCATATGGGCCCGGACCAGGGCAAGAATATAGTCTGTCTCCCGCCGTGAAAACCGCAACTGCCCAAGATCGCTGGCAAGGGCATCCCGGTGGGTTTCATGGCCGGCAAAGGTCAGTTGCCCGGCTTTGAAACGGACGGCATCAAATTTTCCGGTATCGTGCAGGTAACCTGCCAGCCGGAGCAAGGGCTGATCTGCGGGCAGGGCATCCCCCACCAGCAGGCAGTGTTCGAATACGGTTTCCCCGTGATGGGGGCCGCCGTTGAGCCCCGCGCACCTGTCAAGGCTGGGAAAAATGCTGGAGAGCAGTCCGGTCCGGTGAAGCAGGGTAAAAAAAAGGGAGGGCTTTTCCATGGCCATGGCTTTGATCATTTCGTTCCGGATGCGCTCTCCGGCAATCCCCGTGCCCAGTTCCCGGCACCTGTTTCGGATGGCGGCCTGGGACTGCCCATCCATTTCACCGCCGTAACGGGCGGCGAACCGGCAGGCCCGGACCATGCGGATGGGATCTTCGTTGATACGGTCTTCAGGGTTTCCGGTAAACCGGATCAACCTTTGTCTAAGATCATCCTGACCGCCGTATGGGTCTGTCAGAAGGCCCGTTGAAGGATCCCAGGCCATGCTGTTGATGGTAAAATCCCGCATCCCGAGATCGGCTTCAAGCGTTCCCCCCTCGCTGTCGCCGCGAAAAGAGGCGACTTCCACCCCGTTGATAAGGCTGACCTCAAAATTTTGGCCCACCTGCCGGGGTTTTTCACCCCAAAAAAGCCGGTTGACGATATCGGGGGACGCATCGGTCAGGATATCCAGATCACCGGGGGGGTGGCCGGATATCAGGTCCCGTAAGGCCCCGCCTACGATGTACGCTGCAAACCCCTTTGCCTTCAGGGTGTCAAGGATGGTCCGGGCAGCAGGCCATTGGGCACTGCCGGCCAGTCCCGGTAAAAGATCTACGGGGAATGAAGACATCGTAAGTGGCGCTACTCCCCCCAGCGCAGGGTCAGCCGGTGCTCTGCGCCCAGATGATCCATAATCCTTGCCACCACCGTATCCGCAACGTCCGTGACGGTTTTCGGAAAGGAGTAAAAGGACGGACAAGGCGGCAGGATCACCGCACCGGCACCTGCCGCCCGGGTCATGTTTTCCAGGTGAATCACACTGAAAGGGGTTTCCCGGGGAACGAGGATCAGTGGCCTTCGTTCCTTAAGGGTAACGTCACATGACCGGGTGATCAGATTATCGGCGTATCCTCCGGCAATGGCCGCCAGGGTCTTCATGGAACATGGCACCACTGCCATGCCGTTGTGAACAAAGGAGCCCGAAGCCGGGGCAGAGGCGATTTCCTCCTGGGAAAAGGTTTCCACCCGGTAAATCGCCCCCTTGTCCACACCGTACCGGAGCAGAAAGGCCAACAGGGTTTCATCAGCCGCCATGCTCATTTCGTGGATCAGGACTTTCCTGCCGGCGTCGGATAAAATGACCAGGACCCGCGCCCCGGTTTCCGCCAGGGTTTTGATCAGGCGAACCCCGTAGATGCTGCCGGATGCCCCTGTGACGGCCACCACATAGGTTTTGCCCTTGTTGGGTACTTCCGGGTGAAGTTTTTCGGCATTCATCTGAGGAGGACCTCCGTTATCACCCCGGTCAAAAGCACCACGGAAATGATGGAATTCATATGGAAAAACGCCATATCAATCCGGCTCAGGTCACGGGGATTAACCAGCCGGTGCTCAACAATTAAAAGGATACCGATCATCCCTAAAAAAATCAGAAATACCGGATGCATGCCAAAGGCAAAAAACATGGCGGTGAAAAATCCCATGGTCATGACATGCAGCAGGGAGGAGACCTTCATGGCATTGTCTGCCCCCAGCACCGCAGGCAGGGAAAAAAGGCCCTGTTGCCTATCAAAGTCAATATCCTGGCAGGCGTAGAGGATGTCAAACCCGGCAATATAGGTCCAGAGGCTGGCAGACAAAAAGACCACCCCGGGACTTAAGGTGTCTGTAATCGCGATCCAGGCCCCCACCGGTGCCAGGGCAATGGCAAACCCAAGATACAGGTGGCAATACTGGGTAAAACGCTTGGTATAAGAGTAAAAGCACAGGGCAAAAAGCACGGGAAAAGAGAGAAAATAACAAAGCGTGGATAACATGGCCGCAGAAAAGACAAACACAAGTCCGGATACGGCCACAAAGAAGATGGCCTCTTTCTGGGACAATACACCGGAAGGGATTTCACGGATGGCGGTTCTCGGGTTTCTGGCGTCGATGGCCGCATCGACAATCCGGTTGAATCCCATGGCCGCAGAGCGTGCGGCCACCATGGCAACCAGTATCCAGGACAGATCCCAGAATGAGGGGGCATGGGACTGCCAGGCCAGTACCACGGCGGACAGGGCAAAGGGAAGGGCAAATATGGTGTGGGAAAACTTGATCATCCTGCCGTAATCCCGGGTTTTTTCCGATAAACGTTTCATTTTAACTTCTGTGTTCATGTGTCCTAAGTATTATCTTGAGGGTATCAAATTAAAAGATGCCGTACACGGGCGTACCGCACCCCGGGCAGTTGCCTTTATCCGTCACATTGTTCTTAACCGCATAACCCCTTCGTTCCACCAGCAATTTGCCGCAGTGGTGGCAGGTTGTGTTCTCCCGGGCACTTCGCACATTCCCGGTGTACACATACCTTAATCCCGCCTGCTCACCGATCCTGCAGGCCGTTTCAAGGGTATGCACCGGGGTGGCGGATCTGTCCGTGAGGCGGTAGGTGGGATGAAACCTGGAAAGATGCCAGGGGGTTTGAGGCCCCAGTTCATGGCAGATAAATTCGGCCATTTGCCCAAGTTCATCCGGGTCGTCATTCACCCCCGGTATGATCAGGGTGGTCACTTCCACCATCACGCCTTTTTGCAACATCAGGCGCAGGGTTTCTTTCACCGGTTCCAGCCGGGCGTTGCAGAGTTTCCGGTAAAACCCGTCGCTGTAGGCCTTGAGGTCAACATTGGCGGCATCCAGGACATCCCCTGCCATGTCCAGCAGTTCAGGGCTCATAAAACCGTTGGTGACAAAGATGTTGTAGAGGCCTTTTGCCTTTGCCAGCCTTGCGGTATCCAGGGCCAGTTCAAAAAAAACCGAGGGTTCCGTATAGGTATAGGCGATACTCCGGCAGCCAGAGGCAATCGCCTGGGCAACGATATCGCCGGGTGAGAAGGGGCTGCCTGCGATCCGGTCTTCCCGGTCACTTACCTGGGCAATGTCCGCATTCTGGCAAAACCGGCAACTCAGATTGCACCCCATCGCTGCGATGGAAAACGACCTGGAACCGGGTTTAAAGTGAAAGAGGGGCTTTTTTTCCACAGGGTCCGCATTGGCGGCTATGACGTGGTCATAGTTCAGGGATACCAGGGTGCCGCCCCGGTTTTCCCGGACCCGGCATATGCCCCTTTTTCCCGGATCTATTTTGCAATAGTGGCTGCAGATCCGGCACTGGACCTTTCCCTGCCCTATGGGTTTATACAGGTAGGCGGTTTTCATTCTTCCGCCCTCAGTCCCGCCACAAGTCCTGTGGCGGGTTTATAGAGCTTTCGCTTGCTGATTTTCAGTGCCAGGGGACGGGTCCGGAACTTGGGCACCGGCTGGATGCGCATGCCGATCAACGTCCCGCAGTAAGATTTTTGCACCAGTCTGAAATTTTCGACCCTGGCCACCCAGATCCCGGAAAGAAAGGGGAACTGGACCGTTGTCCGCCACTTCACCGGCACCTGACCTAGGATCGAAAACAACAGGGACTTTAATTCCCAGACACTGAAAAAATGGGCGTGGGTATAAATGCCGGGGAAGAAAAAGCTTTTAAAGCGCCGTGCCATATTCAGCGGGGCATAGCGGTTGAGCACCCCGATGACCACCTGGTCCTTGGCCACCCGGCAGGCCTCTTCAATGGCCTTGGCAGGGCGGTCCGTAAATTCCAGGCTGGTGAACATCAGGGCCGTATCAAAGGCATTGTCGTCAAAGGGCAGGTCCTCGGCCTGGCCCCGGTGGAGGTCCACCTGGCTGCCCAGGCGGGAGGCCGCCAGATCCAGCATATAGGGGGAGGGATCTATACCGGTAAGATTCAGGCCCTGGTCCAGGAAAGGGACCAGGCTCAGTCCCGTACCGCAGCCGATATCCAGCATCCGCTGCCCCTTTTCAGGAGAGATCAGATCCCGGATGAGTTTGGTTTCAAGGTCCATGCAGTGGCGGTGACGCCGCGTATCAAGCCGGGCATCGCATTTTCCCGCATCCTTGAAATCAAACACATATCCCATAATCAGCCGATGGCCTCCACCACTTTTTTCATCATACGGTCCACCGCCTGAACCGCGGGCGAATCGTCCGGCAGTTCCATCAAGGAGCGCTGTTCCATATCGAAATCCAGCAGGTTGCCGTCATCCGGTATGGTGGCCACGATGGGCACACCGATCCGTTCCACCTCATCCAGAAATGCCTGGCTTAATTTTTCAGGCGCCCGGTTGACGATGAGACCTTTTTCCCTGACATCCAGTTTGAGGTCCCCCAGCATCTCGTTGATCCGCCCCACGGCCCGAAGCCCCCTCAGGGCATAATCTGTCACCATCAGCAACATATCCACTTTTCCGGATGTCCTGCGGCTCAAATGCTCCATACCGGCCTCGTTGTCCACCAGCAGATATTTGTAATTTTTTTCAAGTTCGTCGGCAAACCGGTTCAGGATATTGTTGACCATGCAGTAGCAGCCCTGGCCTTCCTGGCGGCCCATGACCATGAGATCATAGGATTTCTCCTCAATGAGCACCTGGTTCATCAGCATTTCAAGATAAAGCACCTTGTCCATTCCCGACGGTACCCCCTGGGGATCTTTCATGAAATCTTCACGGATATCCCCCACGGTTTTTTCAATGTTCAGTCCCAGGGTCTCCCCGAGGTTTGAATTGGGATCAGCATCAATGGCAAGAAGAGGATCAGTTTGTTTGGTAGCAAAATATCGGGTCACCAGCGCGGATACGGTGGTTTTACCCACACCGCCTTTGCCGGCCATGGCAATCACTTTACTCATAATCACTCCAGCAGTTGCGGCTGCATCCGGGCTAAAAAAGGACACCCGGCAGAAGGTCAATGAAAGCCGCCCTGCCGCCCCCGGCGCAACCTGGTTAATTTCACCCCATAAACATAAAGCAATCTATAGAAATTGCAATTGCCCGGGGTAGAAAGTTTAACCCGTGAAATGTCGATGTTACACTCTGTTTTTAAGGAAAGGGAAAGAATCAGAGAATCTTGCGTTCCGGCCATCCCGTGTCTGCGAAATTTTCGAAATGTATCCCGTTGTCCCCGGCCGCGACCGGGGCAGGGGCAGGGGCAGGCGCTTTTTCTTGCCGGAACCAGTCGGCATCGCTGTAGAGGTCTTCCATACAATCATCACAGATGCTGTGGGTGAAGCTCATATCGGTATAGGCTTCCAGGTAGGAATCCACCTGGTTCCAATACCCTTCGTCATCACGGATCCGTTTACAGCTGGCGCACATGGGAAACAGGGAACGCAGCAGTTTTAACTCCAGGTGGGTTCTGATTCTGGCCAGAAGTTCCGGGGACTGCCATGGTTTGGGAATATAGTCCACGCCGCCGGCCTCAAAACCGCGCACCACATCAACGGTTGCGTTTTTGGCCGTTAAAAAGATCACCGGGATATGGCGATACTCCGGGTTTTTCTTCAGACGCCGGCAGACCTCATACCCGTCCAGATCCGGCATCATGATATCCAGAAGGATCAGGTCCGGCTGATTCTTCTTAACGAAATTCAGTGCCTGGCAGCCGTTCTGGGCCATGGCAACGTCAAATCCGTTATCAGACACCACTTTTCCCGCCAGTTGAAGATTTCTCGGTTCATCATCGACCACTAAGATAAGAATGCTTTTGTTTCCCATGACCGTACTCCGAAATGATAGAAACGCAAGATATTAGAATTGCGTGAATTTATGGTGATCAGAATAAGCGGATTTCTATCGCCTGGCAAGTCTTTTTTGCCCACCCGCCTTTTTTTGCCAAGGTCCTTATTTAAGAGTTACGGGGTAACCAAACCCGGGAACGCCTGAGTTTAAAACCATGAACACAGTTCAGGGCTTGTTTTTTTACAGGCTTTGCTTTATATTCCAGCCCTCGTTAAATAAAAGGTCCTTTTTCAATCTTCTGTTTCTTTCGATCTGAGGGGCCGCATATAAACAGGTGTGACATGAATTTTCCAAACCTTAACATCTCAGCCCCAAAAAAAATCGACACAGACTACTACGCCCTGACAATTTTCCCGGACCTTCTCTTTCTTGAGGCCTTTTCCTCGTGGGATGAGACGGTGGCGGAAATGCTCTTGTCCCACGTCTACGAAATTGTCGGCACTTACTATCAGGATAAGACGTGGGCCTTGCTCAGCGATGCGACTTTATGGCACCACAGTACGCCGTCCGTTGCAGAAAGGATCGCCTCCGCAGACAGCAATGGGATCCAGACGTCGCTAAAATACCACGCCATGGTGTCCGGCGGTTCTGCCCTGAAAGAATGGCAGATGACAAACATGACAAAACCAGGCGGCACGGTTGAATCCCGGATATTTGATTCCCTGGCCGATGCCAAAGCATGGGTGGCGGCGCTTGGGTTTACGGTGCCTGACGGACATACCTGTGATACGCCTCAATGATACGCCCGTAAGAGACGCCTTATAAAAACCGGATCGGTGTCTGCAGTTCTTCAGAAGACAGGGATTTGATGTAGTTGAGAAGCTTTTCCCGTTCGTCGATCTTCATGTTCACAAATTCAACGCCCATGATATATCCGGTACCCGCCGGCCGCCGCCGGATCCGGATCACCCGGCAAAGAACGGTGAGGTCAATGGATTTGATCACCACCTTCAAGGATACGAAGTTGTTGATGGGAAAATAATAGCCGGTTTCAAACTTCAAGCCGCTGGCTGAAATATCCCTGACGCGTATCCCTTTGGCCTTACCGGGCGCGTTGACATCCCAGGCGGTGCCCCCGTCAACGTCTTCTTCAACATTTGCGTCAGCGGATTCGAGCACATCGTCATCCACCTTGGGAAAGCCGTATTTTTCAACGCACTTGATCTGATCGTCGTTTGAGAGAAAGACGATCTCGAACGTCAGATCCACGGAAATCCGCTGATACTGGCGCCGTTCGATATTAAAACACCGCCGGGAGATAAACAGATCCACCAAAGCGGCATCAAACTGGGTTCCCCGCCCCTCTTCAAGGATAGACAGGGCCTTTTCCACGGACATGGCCTTTTTGTATGGCCGGTCGTAGGCGGTGAGGGCATCGTACACATCCACAATGGCAAGAATTCTGGCGGCCAAGGGCAATTTTTCCCCGACCAACCCATAGGGATACCCCTTTCCATCAATCCGCTCGTGATGGGCCGATGCGATGAAAGGCACGGCTTTCAACTCCCGTGAAAAATGAATCTGCTCCAGAATCTCACTGGTGTAGGTGGCATGTTCCTGAATCTTTTTATATTCCTGATCCGTCAGCCGGCCGGTTTTCAAAAGCACATCATCCCTGACCCCTATTTTTCCGATATCGTGGAGCCAGGAGGCCACCTCAAGTTCATTCAGGGCCAAGGAATCGAGGCCTGCGGCACGGCCCAGTTGTTCGGCATACAGGGCTACACGCTGGGAATGGCCTGCTGTAACCGGATCCCTTGCATCAATGGTTTTTGAAGAGGTGGAAATCAGGCTTTTAAAGAGCCGGATATTTTCTTCATGGAGCAGGGTGTTATCAATGGAAACTGCGGCATTGTTGGAAAAAACCCCAAGCAGCTTTTCATCGTAGGCCGTGAACCAGCCCTGTTTTTTATTCAACACCTGAGTGACACCGATGATCTCTTTATCCAGGGTCACCAGCGGCATGCACAGGATACTCCGGGTTCTGTATCCGGTATTTTTATCAATATCCGGATTAAACCTGTCATCCTTGTACGCGTCTTCTATGTTGACGGTTTCCCCGGTTTTCGCCACATATCCTGCAATGCCCTTGTCCAGGGGGAAACGAATTTCAGACACCACAGCCTGCTGGATAAATCTTGAGTAAAACTCGCCGGTGTCATGGTCACAAAGGAAGATGGAACTGACATCTGCCCCCAGAACCCTTGTGGCCCCTTCCATGATCACTTTTAGCAGCCTGTCCAGGCGTTTTTCCCCGGCCATTGCCTGGGTGATCTCAAGGATCTCATGCAGATCACTCACCTGTTTTTCAATATCCGGTGCCTCGGAGAATTCCGTCATCTGTCCCCCTGAATATGCAGATAATCTGATACAGATAAACCCCGGCCGTCATCTCTCCCCACGGCCGGTCCTTTTCATTGAATATCATCACAGGCAATTTTTTACAATCCGGTTGTCCGCCGCCCCTGTATAGTCTTTTCTTTACCCTGCAAATGAAGAGGAGAACCTATGAAAACCGTAATGATCGTCAACCAATCTTTACCCCCGGGTCTGGCTGCAAATACCACCGCAGTTCTGGGCATCAGTCTGGGCCGGATGGACAGCAGTATCCTCGGTCCGGACCTAAAGGACGGTTCCGGCACCCGCCATCCGGGTATCACCCAACAAACCATCCCCGTTCTTTCGGCAGAAAGCTATCTGATAAAAGAAATCTTTGAACAAAGCGGCCGGCTGCCGGAGATCTCGGTAATCGATTTCAACACCATTGCACAGAAAAGCCGGCATTATGATGACTATACCGAAAAGCTTGCGGCCGTCTCCACCCGGGACCTGGAGTTTTCAGGCATCTGTCTACAGGGTCCCAAAAACCAGGTGAATAAAATGACCGGCATGTTAAAGCTTTACCGGTAACCCCCACCCCATAGCCACATCAGGACCGGGAAATCCTCCTCCCGGTCCTGCAAATTTTTTTCTTTTTTCCAATCTGAACTAAAGCCCCGTGGAATCGAAATCGAATCAGAATTCATTCAAAGTGAAACACGTTTTTTCCCAACAGCCAGTTAAAAAAAACTTGACTAAATGAAATTCTATCTATAGCAATGGTTAAACCATTACAAAACAGGAAATGATAATCCTGAGATTTTTGGGGAATCCGAAAGAAAGGAGTTTGGTTAAACCACAAGGAGGCAGCCCTGCCCTTTTCCACGGCGGGCGTTTATATCAAAAAAAACTAAAGAAGGGAATAGGAGAAACATGGGAATTTTGTACGTACAATTTGGACTTTATCTGCTGCTGATGCTGGGCATCGGATATTATTCAATGAAGCAGACCAACAACAACGAAGATTTTTTAATCGGGGGGCGAACCCTGGGACCTGCCACCACGGCCATTTCCGCCGGCGCCTCTGATATGTCAAGCTGGCTGCTGCTCGGCCTTCCGGGCGCAGTCTTTGCCAGCGGGCTTGTGGAAGGGGTATGGATCTCTTTAGGCCTGGTGCTTGGCGCCTACATCAACTGGCTGGTGGTTGCCGGCCGCTTAAGAGCCCTGACCGAAAGCTATGATACCGTCACCCTGCCCAAGTTCATCTCCAAACGCTTTGACGACGAATCCGGTCTGCTGAAAATCGTTTCCACCGTGGTCATCCTGGTCTTCTTTACCCTCTACGTGGCCTCCGGCCTCAAGGGCGGCACCCTTCTGTTTGCCCACAGCTTCGGTGCCACCGAGCAAACCGCACTGCTGGTCACCACCTTTGTGGTTGTGTCCTACACCTTTTTGGGCGGATATATGGCCGTGTGCTGGACCGACCTGATCCAGGGCCTGCTGATGCTCTGCGCCCTGATTTTCTGCGCCCTGCTGGGGTACTTTGCCATCACCGGCACCGGTACCGATATTGTTTCCATCAAACCGGATGCCTTTAAGTGGAGCACCTCCTGGATTACCGGTGCGTCCCTCATGGCCTGGGGATTCGGCTACTTCGGCCAGCCCCATATCCTGGCACGCTTCATCGGTATCAAAAGCGTGGAAGCCGTTCCTTCCGCCCGCCGTATCGGTATCTCCTGGATGGTGATCTGCCTCATTCTGGCGACACTCATCGGTATCATCGGCATTGGCTACAACGAAGTGAATCCCCTGCCCGGCGTAGCCGGTCCCGACGGCAACAAAGAAAGAATTTTCCTGGCCCTGACAACGGCCTTGTTTCATCCCCTGCTCGGCGGTTTTATCCTGGCAGCGGTCATGGCAGCGGTGATGTCCACCGCCGATTCCCAGCTCCTGGTCCTGACCTCCTCCCTCACCGAAGATCTGCCCTTTTTTGAAAAATACGACGATAAAGCCAAAGCCTGGGTCAGCCGCTTCGGCGTTGTGGGATTTGCCCTGGTGGCCTACATCATCGCATCCAACGACAGCGGTTCCATCCTCTCCATGGTGGGCTATGCCTGGGGCGGCTTCGGCGCAGCCTTCGGCCCCCTCGTCATCTTGTCCCTGTGCTGGAGAGGGATCACCAGGCACGGGGCCCTGGCCGGCATGATCGTTGGTGCCGCTACGATTTTCATCGTTAAAAACTATATCAAAATCGAAGGGGAATACTTCTACGAGCTGCTGCCCGGATTTATCCTGGCATTTGCCGCCATCGTGATCGTATCCAAGTTCACAGCCACCCCCAGTGAAGAAACCCTTGCAAAGTTTGACGATGCCCAGAGGCTGCAGGAGCGCCTTAAAGGCTAACATCAACATCCCGGGACCGATGCAAAGGTCCCCCATATAGTAAAGACCGGTACAAGACTTCGTCCTGTACCGGTCTTTTTTTGAGACAGTATTTGTGAGACAATTGATGTCGGCATGTCTCAGCATTAGTGTCTCCTGATACACCCGGAAAAATAACCTACCATCGCCCTTTCCCTGCCAGAAGGCCACTTCAAAATCCTGGCACCCGCCTTGCATTTGGAACTAAAAACATATCAAACCACCGGAAAAAAGCCGGGACTGAACAACAACCGTCTTTATGGAGAGACTTTTATGAAAACATCACCGAAATTCATGAAAATAACCATCATCACCGCCGTATTCACTCTTTTTACCGGACTGTCCTGGGCCGGCGCCATCGCCTATGCGGACTGCGGCAGTCCCCACGCCCAAAAAGATCCCCACAGCATGGGCAGGATTACAGGCACAGATTTTCAGGACATGGATATGGATGACAGCGGGGAAGTCAGTTATGAGGAGTTCAAGGCGGTCTTTCCCAGGATTACACAGGAAGGATTCACCCGGCTGGACAATGACGGAAACGGGCAGTTGAATTCAGGGGAATGGGATGCCTTCAAAGATGCCCACAAAGGTATGGGCAGCTACCACACAAAGCCTGAAACCACCTGATCAGCCTGATCAGGCATGGGGGGGGGCATTCAGATCAAAAAAAAATCCCCGGTCCGGGCAAGCATGCCCGGACCGGGGAGATATCTTCTAAATTAAACCGTTGCGGCGAAACCGATCAGTGGCATCCGCCACCGCAGCCGGAACCGCAGTCTCCGGCCTTATCACCGCAATCCTCGGCGCTGCAGCCGCAGGCGTGGGCAGGCGGTTCCAGACCGGTGTCGGCGATGGTGATGTCAAACACCAGGGTCTTGCCGGCCAAAAAGTGGTTCACGTCCATCTTTACCATCTCGTCGGTAATCTCGGCCACTGTTGCAGGCACCGGGCGCCCCTGGGGATCCTGGAGCTGAAGCTGAATACCTTCCTGGAGGGGAATTTCTTCGGGAATGTGTTCCCTGGGAATTTCTACGATGGCCTCATCGTTTCTCGGGCCATATCCCATTTCAGGGGGAATGGTCACGGTTTTGGACTCCCCTTTTTTCATACCCATCACGGCGTCGTCAAACCCTTTGATCAGCATGCCTGCCCCAACGGTGAACGTCAGGGGTGTTTTTCCCTCAGAGGTGTCAAATACCTCGCCGTTTTCAAGTTTTCCCGTGTAATCAACGGCAATGGTATCCCCTGATTTGATGGCTTCTGTCATAAATACTTTCCTTCCAGACCCCGCCTCCGTTT
>CAJWHT010000028.1 GCA_913041495.1 uncultured Desulfobacteraceae bacterium
TGAGACCGGGGTGGACAACCTTCTGGTCTTCACCGAAGACTACCGGATTTCAGGTGCGACCCTCCAGGAAGACATGTTTTTCCACGTGGATTCAGGCAAGCTTGGGTCAGTGCTGGATCATCTGAAGCAGGGGGTGACCATTGAAGGCAACGAGCTGCCGGAGAAGCTGGACTTTACCGTGGGCTCCGGCGTTGAAACGCCCTGGGGCAGGAACATGCCCAAACGGGGTATGGAGGAGATGGAGGATATGATCAATGTGGGTGCGGGCTATTTTCTGACCACCCCCATCTTTGATGTGGATCAATTCGAAAAGTTCATGAAGCAGGTCAACCCCTTCAGGGTGCCTGTCATCGCCGAGGTGATGATCCTGAGAACCGCCGGCATGGGTAAATTTTTGAACCGTCATTTTAAATCCGGACTGGTGCCAGAATGGGTGATCCAGAAACTGATGACAGCACCGGATAAACAAAAGGCAAGTATCGAGCTGTTTGCAGATACGGTGGCAAGTTTAAAGGACATCTGCCAGGGGGTGCACATCATCACCATCGGCGGAGAAGACAAACTGGCCGACTATCTGAACGCGGCTAAACTAAGGTAAACCAAGGATGCCGGGAATTGCGCTTAGGCGAACCTTCGGATACGGCTTACACGCGTAACTCATTCTGGAACAATTCTGATCTGATCTGCTCTCTTTTTGACCTGATTTAATCTCAATAAAAGACAATTCGTTGCGGCAACCGTGAAGGAGACACTTTTATGGTTGAGGCAATCAAAATCGACAGGCTGGACGTCGAACTCAAAGACGAGGTCCTGGACAAGATACCGGATGCGAACTTCGATCTCTGTCTGACCTGCGGCACGTGTACGGGGGGATGCCCCGCCACCGAGCAGTTCGGAATGGATCCCAGAAAGCTGATTCGCATGCTCAACTTCGGGATGGATGATGAAATCATCAAATCCGACTGGAAATGGGTCTGCTCCATGTGCGGCCGCTGTCAACTGGCCTGCCCCATGAACATCAACATCCCCAAACTCATCTTCAACATCAGAAATAAAGTTCCCAGAGATAAACGGCCCAGGGGTATTTTGGGCTCCTGTGACCAGCACATCAGGACGGGCAGCGCCATGGGCGCAGCCAAGGAAGATTTTGAATTCACCGTTCTGGACGTGGCCGAGGAAATCCGCGAAGACCACGCAGGGTTTGAAGACCTGGAAGTCACCGTGGACCGGGTCGGTGCCCAAATGGTGCTCAACCAGAACTCCAGGGAACCGGTTACCGAGCCCGAGGAAATGGGACCCCTGTGGAAGGTACTTCACACCGTGGGTGCCGACTGGACTTATCCGTCCGTCATGTGGGCCGGAGAAAATTACTGCATGTTCCTGGCCGACGATGAAGGCTGGAAATATATCATCGAGGAGTTTGTCCTTCACGTGGACAATAACCTGAAAAGTCCCCTGGTGGTCAACACCGAGTGAGGGCACTCATACTTCGCGATCCTGGAAGGATTGCGCAAATTCAACATCCCTCACAAGTTCGAACTCATCACCATTATCGAGCTTTACGCCCAGTGGATCAGGGAGGGCAAACTGAAGGTCAACAGTGACTGGAATAAGGAAATAGGTGCCAAGTTCACGGTTCAGGATCCCTGCAATATCGCCCGGAAGAGCGGCTCCAACAAGATCGTTGATGATCTTCGGTTTGTGGTCAAAACCGTGGTGGGCGAGGAAAACTTCATCGACACCGTGCCCAACCGCATCAACAATTTTTGCTGCGGCGGTGGCGGCGGCGCGCTCCAGGCAGGTTTCCCGGAACAGCGCCGGGCATACGGCAAAATTAAGTACGATCAGATCATGGCAACCGGTGCGGATTACGTGATCGCGCCCTGCCATAACTGTCACGGCCAGATCGAGGATATCGGTCATCACTATGGCGGCAATTACCACGTGGTCCATCTCTGGACCATCCTTTGTCTTGCCATGGGATGTCTGGCAGATACGGAACGTACCTATCTCGGGCCTGACCTGGCCGAGGTCGGTTTATAACAAGGAGGGATGCAATGGCAAAAAACGGTAACGGGTCGGTAATGGTTGTCGGTGCCGGCATTGCCGGTATCCAGGCATCCCTGGATCTGGCGGATTCAGGATATCTGGTATACCTGGTGGACAAAAATACGGCCATCGGCGGAACCATGGCCCAACTGGATAAAACCTTTCCCACAAACGACTGCTCCATGTGTATTATTTCCCCCAAGCTGGTGGAGGCAGGAAGGCATCTGAACATCGAGCTGCTCACCATGTCGCAGATCGAAAGTGTGGACGGAGAGGAAGGGGATTTCACGGTGAAAGTCCGGGAAAACCCAAGATTCATAGATACGGAAAAATGTACGGCCTGCGGTGAATGCTCAAATGTCTGCCCGGTGGAACTGCCCAGCCAGTTCGATGAGGAGTTGCGGGACAGAAAAGCGGCCTTCAAACTCTATCCCCAGGCCATGCCCAGCGCCTATTCCATCGAGAAAAAAGACAAGGCCCCCTGCCGGCTGACGTGTCCGGCCGGACTCAACGTCCAGGGCTACGTCCAGATGGTGAAAGAGGGTAAGTTCAAGGAGTCCCTTGAAATCATCATGGAGCAGCTGCCGCTGCCGGGTGTTCTCGGCAGGGTCTGCCCCCATGAATGCGAGGACGCCTGCCGCAGATGCCAGGTGGATCAGCCCGTGGCCATCCGTGATCTGAAACGGCTGGCGGCGGACAACTTCGACCCCAGGGAGGTCGCAATACCCTGCGCGGAAAAAATCGGCAAGAAAGTGGCTGTCATCGGCTCGGGCCCCGCAGGGCTCTCTGCCGCCTACCACCTGGCCCGCCAGGGGGTGGACGCCACCATCTTCGAGGCGTTGCCAAAAGCCGGCGGTATGCTCAGGGTCGGTATTCCGGACCATCGGCTGCCACCGGAAGTCCTGGATAAAGACATCGAGGTGGTCACCAACCTCGGAGTGGATATTCAATTCAACACCCGTTTGGGCAAGGATTTTACCGTAGACAGCCTTCTGGCCGACGGATTTGAGGCTGTTTTCCTCGGGTTGGGTGCCCACAAGGGCATTGAGCTGGGGATCCCCGGAGAGGATCTTTCCGGCGTTCGCCAGGGGGTGAAATTTTTGAAAGAACTCAACCTTAAAGGCGCCACCGAAGTGGGAAAAAAGGTGGGGATTGTCGGCGGCGGCAATGTCGCCATTGACGTGGCAAGGTCCGCCGTGCGTCTGGGAGCCGAAGAAGTGACCATCCTATACCGCCGGACCCGCAAGGAAATGCCGGCCTGGGAGGAGGAGATCTGCGCGGCCGAAGACGAAGGGGTTAAAATTACCTATCTTGCGGCACCCCAGGAGATTCTCGAAGACGACGGCCGGGTTTGCGGCGTGCGGGTGATCAAAATGGAACTGGGGGAACCCGATGCCTCGGGGCGTCGGCGTCCAGTCCCGGTCCCGGGCTCCGAATACGACATCGAGATAGACCAGCTTATCCCTGCCATCGGACAGCGGCCGGACATCTCGGTTCTCGAAGACCTGGCAGATATTAAAATCACCCGGTGGGATACCACCGAGGTCAACCCCCTGACCCTGGAAACCGACCGGCCCGGCGTATTTGCCGGCGGCGATCTCCAGACAGGGCCTGGTGTGGCCATTTCCGCCATTGCCGCCGGTATGGAGGCCGCCGAGTCTATCACCCGCTATCTCAAGGGTGAGGACATGGAAACGGGCAGGGAACTGCCGGTGGTGGAAGAACCTGTGTACCGGCCGGTGGAAGAGAGCTGGCCCATTGAAAACCGCTATAAGATGCCGGAACTGCCTGTGGCGGAACGGGCCGGCAATTTCAGCGAGGTGGAACTGGGCTATGCCGTGGAAGAGGGGCAAAAGGAAGCGGCCCGCTGTATCAACTGCGGATACTGCTCCGAGTGTATGCAGTGTGTGGACGCCTGTCTGGCCGATGCGGTCAGTCATAACATGCTGGGCAAGGTCCACGATATCAACGTGGGTGCCATTATTATGGCCCCTGGCTTTGCCCCCTTTGAGCCGGAAAAGCTGGTGACGTATTGTTACGGCCACAGTCCCAATATCATGACCTCCTTGGAGTTCGAGCGGGTGCTCTCGGCTTCCGGTCCCTATGCCGGCCACCTGGTCCGGCCTTCGGACAACAAGGAACCCAAGAAGATTGCCTGGCTCCAGTGTGTGGGCTCCAGGGACATCAACAAAGGTGACAATGCCTACTGCTCAGGTGTCTGCTGCATGTATGCCAACAAGCAGGCGGTCATTGCCAAGGAGCATGCGGACTACGATCTGGACTGTGCCATATTCTTCATGGATATGAGAACCCACGGCAAAGAGTTCGACAAGTACAACATCCGGGCCCAGGATGACAACGGGGTCCGCTTTGTCAGATCCCGCATCCACTCGGTATTCCCGGAACCCGGGGATAAGTACCGTCTGGTGTACTCCTCCGAGGCCGGAAGCACCGTGGAAGAGATCTTCGACATGGTGGTCCTTTCCATCGGCCTGGCCCCCAACAAGGACGCCCAGATGCTGGCGGACAAGATGGGGATAGAGCTGAACAGCCACGGGTTTGCCGACACCGGAAACCTCCAGCCCGTGACCACCAGCCGGAAGGGGATTTACGTCTGCGGTACCTTCCAGGAACCCAAGGACATCCCCGGTTCTGTCATGGAAGCCTCGGCCGCAGCCGCCACGGCTGTGATGAACATGAAAGATGCCCGCTGGTCACGAACCCGTACCAAGGAATTGCCGCCGGAAAGGGATTTTTCCGGCATGGCCCCCAGGATCGGGGTGTTTGTCTGCAACTGCGGCATCAACATCGGCGGGGTGGCGGATGTCCCGGCGGTCCGGGATTATGCCAAGACACTGCCTTACGTGGTCCATGTGGAGGACAATCTTTTCACCTGTTCCCAGGATTCCCAGGATCATATGAAAGAGGTCATCCAGGAAAACGATATCAACCGGGTGGTGGTGGCATCCTGCTCACCGCGGACCCATGAACCCCTGTTCCAGGAAACCATCCGGGATGCCGGCCTGAACAAGTATCTCTTTGAGATGGCCAATATCAGGGATCAGAATACCTGGGTCCACATGAACGAACCGGAAAAGGCCACGGAAAAGGCCAAAGACCTGGTCCGCATGGCTGTAGCCAAGGCGGCTTTTGTGGAGCCGTTGCACCAGGTGGATCTGCCCATCAAGAAGTCGTTGCTTATCGTTGGTGGCGGTGTCTCCGGCATGGAAGCGGCGCTGAACGCGGCTTCCCAGGGAGTGGATGTCCATCTGGTGGAAAAGGCACCGGTGCTGGGCGGCATTGCTAACCATCTTAACTCCACATGGAAGGGGGAACCCATCCGGGACTATCTGGCGCATATGATCGACGCCACACGCTCTTCGGATGCCATTACCGTTCATATGGAATCAGAGGTGACGGGCACCACAGGTTCCATGGGTAACTTCATCACCACCGTTGCCCCGATTAATAAGGGAGGCGGAAATGAATTTTCCATTGAACACGGTGCCGCCATCATCGCCACGGGCGGCATGGAGTTTAAACCCGAAGAGTATATGTACGGTGATCATCCGGATGTCCTTACCCACCTGGATATGGACGCGGCTTTCCGGGAAGAAGACCCGCGGGTGGAGGCGGCCAAAAAAATTGTCTTCGTCCAGTGTGTGGGTTCCCGGAACGAGCAGAATCCATACTGTTCCAAGGTCTGCTGTACCCACAGCCTGAAGTCGGCGATCGCCCTCAAGGAGATGGACCCCCGCAAACGGGTTTATGTGGTGTACAGGGATATAAGGTCCTACGGGTTCCGTGAGGATCTTTACCAGAAGGCCCGCAGCTTAGGTGTTCTTTTTATTCGGTACGACCTGGAGAAGATGCCGGAATTGAAACTGGACGCTGAAGGCAACCTGGCCTTTACGGTCCTGGACCATGTCCTCCAGATTCCGGTGCTTATCAATCCGGATCTGGTGGTGCTGGCCACAGGGATTGCCCCGGGAGACAACAAGTCTCTGTTCGAGAAGTTCAAGATTCCGGTCAATGCCGAAGGCTTCCTGGTGGAGGCCCACGCCAAGCTGCGGCCGGTGGATTTCGCCTCGGACGGCCTTTTTGTGGCAGGGCTGGCCCATTATCCCAAACCCCTGGAGGAAAGTATTGCCCAGTCAAGGGCGGCAGTGGCCCGGGCCATGACCATCCTCTCCAGGGATTCCCTCAAGGTCGGGGGCGTGGTGGCGGATGTCACCAAGGAGAAGTGTGCGGTCTGCCTGACCTGCGTTCGGACCTGCCCTTACTCCATCCCCTTCATCCACGAGGATGGCTATGCCAAGATCGATGCCAGCGAGTGCCACGGATGCGGTGCCTGTGTGGCGGAATGTCCGGGCAAGGCCATAAAACTGAACCATTTTACAGACCAGCAGCTGATTGCCAAAACCGATGCCCTGTTTCAAGACGGTGCAGAAGAAGAGGCGGAAGGCGGCATCATGAAACCCGATAAACAGGAGGAAGTAAGCTATGACGGTAGGATTTGAACCGAAAGTAGTCGCATTCTGCTGCCAGTACTGAGCGTACGCAGCAGGGGACCTGGCAGGTTCCATGAGACTTTCCTATCCTGCGGACATCAAGGTGATCCAGGTGCCGTGTACCGGCAGGGTGGACATCATCCATCTGCTCAACGCCATCGAAGACGGTGCTGACGGGGTGTATGTCGCCGGCTGCCTCGAAGGGGAGTGCCATTACCGGGAAGGCAATCTCAAGGCCAGAAGAAAGGTGACCTATGTGAAAAAGGTGCTCACCGATCTTGGAATCGAGCCCGAACGGGTGGAGATGTACAACCTCTCCTCGGCCCAGGGCGCACGGTTTGCAGAGATTGCCAACGAGATGGCGGAAAAAATAAAGACTCTCGGTCCAACGCCCCTGGCAAAGGATTCCGCAGCATAACAGATACGAATGATTCAGGACCGGCCGGAAACGTTTTTGGCCGGTCTCGAACCCCAAAAATCTGAACCCAAATAAACGGAAGGTGACCTATGATAGTTGCTGATCGTAAACCCATAGAAGAACTTTTAGGGATGGTGGAAGACTGTAAAAAGATCCTTGTGGTCGGGTGCAAGGGCTGCGTGACGGTCTGTAATGTCGGCGGCCTCAAAGAGGTCGAAGTTCTGGCCGCCACCATGAAAATCGCAAGGAAGAAAGCGGGGAATCCCCTGGAGATTGCCGAGCATGTACTGGAACGCCAGTGCGACCGGGAATACGTCTCCCAGCTGGGTGAAGAAGTGAACGACTATGACGCCGTTCTCTCCATGGCCTGCGGTGTCGGCCCCCAGTTCCTCTCTGAAATGTACAAGGAGCAGTCCTTTTTCCCGGCGGTGAACACCACCTTTTTCGGAGGGGCCACCCAGCACGGTGTCTGGGAGGAGCGTTGTGCCGGCTGTGGCACCTGCGGCATCCACATGTTCGGCGGGTTATGCCCCATTGCCCGCTGTGCCAAAAGCCTTCTCCACGGCCCCTGCGGCGGCTCATCCAACGGGATTTGCGAGGTGAACAAGGAAACCGAGTGCATCTGGGATTCCATCGTCAAGAAAAAGATGGAGGCAGGCCAGTTGGAAGATCTCCTTGGGGTGAAAAACTTCAAGAGCTGGAAAACGGCAAGGGACGGCGGACCGAGACGGTCCATCAGGGAAGAACTGGTACAGGGGAACATATAAGGAGGTGATGAGATGAGTGAGTTAAAATCAGGCAGTAACCTTGAAAAAGTACTTGCGGCCGGCCACTTCGCCTTCACCGGGGAATGCGGCCCCCCCAAAGGCGCCAATGTTGAACACCTTGTGGAAAAGTTCCAGCACCTCAAGGGGAATGTGGACTGCGTCAACATGACTGACAACCAGACCGCCGTGGTCCGGATGTCCTCCATGGCCGGTTCCGCCCTCATGGTGAACGAAGGTCTGGAGCCCAATTTCCAGATGGTCTGCCGGGACCGGAACCGCCTGGCCATGATGTCCGATATCCTGGGGGCCTATGCCCTGGGGGTGCGGAACATGCTCTGCCTTTCCGGAGATCATCAGACCTTTGGCAACCACCCGGAGGCCAAGAACGTCCACTGCATCGATTCCATGCAGCTCATCGCCATGGTCAAAAAGATGCGGGACGAGGGCAAGTTCCTCAATGACGAAGACATTGATGTCCCGCCCAAGATGTTCATCGGTGCGGCCTGCAATCCCTTTGCAGACCCCTATGAGTTCCGCCCCTACCGCCTGGCCAACAAGATTGAGGCAGGTGCGGACTTCATCCAGACCCAGTGCATCTTCAACATGGAAAAATTCCGGGACTTCATGTCAAAAGTGGTGGACATGGGCCTTCATGAGAAGTGCTATATCCTGGCCGGCGTCACCCCCATGAAGAATGCGGGTATGGCCAATTTCATGAAGAAGTTTGTCCCGGGCATGGATATTCCGGATGAACTCATCAAACGCCTCAAAGGCGTGGAGAAAAAAGACCAGGCCGAAGAGGGCATCAAATTCGCCCTGGAGCAGGTGGAGGAGTTCAAGGAGATGGAAGGGGTGGCCGGCGTCCATATGATGGCCATCGAGTGGGAGCACAAGGTGCCCGAGATCGCGGAGCGGGCCGGTGTCCTGCCCCGGCCGGTGATTGATTAAATGATAGAATTTACACTATCTTGAAAACATAGACGCCCGGAGTCCTTGTCTCCGGGCGTTTTTATTTGAAAATATAATCCAGGCGGAAGGTTGCCCGTTGCGGATGTATGGAACATTTTTCCTGGGTCCGGGCCGCTCATGCGGGGGGCATAACCGTCCGGTTACCAGTTCATAAACGTCTTCCAGACACCGAAAGGCTCCCAGATTTCCCTGACATCCCACTTTACTGATTCCGGATTTTCCTTGAGAATCGCAGTGCGATACCTGTAAATAAAGGCTGATGCCCTGCCGTTGGCAGCGCAGTGAACCCATATCTTTTCATCCTGCAGCCGGTTCATCTGTGCTGCAAAGGTATTGAAGTTGTCATCCGTGGGCCTGAAAAAGGCCACGGGGATATGGATGTAATTCATGCCCAGGGATGTCACAAGGTCCGCCTCCCCGTCCAGGGCATTTTCAATGCCCTGGGGCAGAAGGTTGATAACGGTGGTGAAGCCTGCATCCCGGATGGCACAGAACTGCCGGGCTGTGGGCTGGCCCGAGGTGGACAGGGTCTCGCTGATGGGCAGGTAGTTGTATATGTCCTCCAGGTTTTCCCCGCTGAATTTAAGGGGGCTGTTTTTTTCAATGAGGGTGAGCAGAAATCCCCAGGTTGTTTTCAATGTGTTCAGCATATATGATGTCTCTGTATTTAAAGTGATTGTGTAACCTTTCGTATGAAAATACAACCCCGGTAACAGCCGGGCAAGCCACAATCAGGGCCTTGTGTTCAAGGTGGGACAATCCTGTGGAATTGTCCCGGAAAGGAAAGGGATGAAAATTTACGCCAGGGGAGAGCGCCAGTCTGAACGAACGAAGGGGGCTTTGCACCTCGCCTTCACGGAACTGCTCAAGGAAAAGGCCTATACGGACATTTCTGTCGGGGATATCATCGCGCGGGGGAATACTGGCAGGAGTACCTTTTACAGGTATTTCAGCAGCAAGGCTTATCTGCTGGTATCCCTCCATGAAAAGCGGTTTGACAGATTACTGGCGCAGCTTGCATCCCGGTCGGCGTGGCTCTCGGATGATCCGCCTGAGGCCTTTGCATCGTTTCTATGCATGTTCCGGGATATGGGCGGTCCTGACGTCTCCCTTGCCCATATGCTGGGCAGCGACCTGGACTATGTCCTGCATCACATCAACCGGCTGTTGTCCGAAAAGGTGGAAAATGCCCTGGGCAATGCCTTTGCCGGAGAAGCGCCGACCATTGCCCTGGATATCCTGGCTAGGTCCGTGGCAGGGGCCTGGTGCTGGGTGGTATTTTCCTGGCTGAAGCGGGACATCCGGCAGTCCCCGCAGGACCTGGCGGCGGCGGTTCAGCGACTGTCACGGGCCGCTGTGGGTGATGCATATGGTTTACGGGACTTAATCGACTAAATTTCAAGATCACAACACAAGACACTGTCCCCTGACGGACAGGTGAATTTCATGGACAGGGTGACGCACATGTGGGCGCCTGCAATGGAAAGATAGGGGCGGGTCACCTGGAGCTGGTCCGGATGGTAAATGGCCCGTTTCAGATAGTGGCGGCGGAACCAGTCCGCGCTGTTTGCATCTTCAAGGGGCCTGAACCGCTTGTCGTTTTCCGCCTTGTAATCGTCTGCCACCAGGGTGTGGCCGATCTGAATCCCGTCCGTTCCGATCCGGTAACAGCGCACCGCCTCTCTGGCAGACAGCAGTTTGCTGCAGGCCTGGTCCAAAGGCGCACCTTCTTTCAGCAAGTTGACGGTGCCGGCAAACAGGGTGCGGTACGTTTGAATATCACGCCTGAATTTCGCCTCGCTGAGGCTGGATTCTGTTTTATAGTCCGCAAGGAGAGAATCGAAGCCGTTAAAGTCCGCAGGCGGTGTGTCAAGGGTGGTAAATGGCTTGCCGAAAAAGTAGCCCTGGACAAAATCCACGTCACTTTCAATGGCCATCATGGCCTGCTCTCTGGTTTCAATCCCCTCCATCAGTACCAGGGAACCCGCCTGGTGGAGCAGGGTGACGATGCCTGGAAGAATATGCCGGATTCTGGCGCTGTGCCCTGATTTGACCATAAAAGAGCGGTCCAGTTTAACGATATCCGGCTGCAGCGTCCAGATGCGGTCGAAGTTGGAGTGGCCTGCGCCAAAATCGTCAATAGCGATCAAACACCCCAGTTCCTTATAATAAGCAATGGTTTCCAAAAGCCGTGCATTATCCTCGATGGGATGTTCCACCACCTCAACAACGATACGGTGGGCCGGGAACTCATGAAATTCCAGAAGTTCTTTGAAATAGGAGCCATAATCTCTCCCGGTGCAGATGGTCGTGGTGGATACGTTGAGAAAGAGCCAGTTGATGGGGGTATCGATCATTTGAAAATTATGAATATGGATGAACCGGCATAGCCTGTCCAGATGGATGATTTCGGTGGCCGAACGGTCCTGGTCAAAGAGGGTTGCCGGGGACACCGGGGTGCCGTTGGCATTATTGACCCGGGCCAGGGCTTCATGCCCTACAATTCTTTTGTGGGCCAGGCTGTATATGGGTTGGAGGGCTGTTTTCAGGGAAAGTGCGTTAAAATGTCCGGTTATATAAGGGGGGCATTTTTCCACCCATTGCCGGATAAAGGGCAGGTCCATCTTCAGTGTATGTTTCATGTTCCGTATCAATCGTTTCAGGTTTCCAGGGTTCTGGTTTCTATGTAAGCGTCCTTAAGGAATTAAATGCAAATTATACACCGGGATGAAAACCACTGATAATGAAGGGTGATACGGGTGTGAAATTACATTTGTGTGGCTTTTGCTGGTGGATACACATTCAAAAATGTAATAAATCGGGTGTTGTTTTGTTTCTGGATGGGAGATACCCTTTGTTTTCAGTGAGTTCCTTGTGTGGCATTCAACTTGCCTTGTTCCAATATCAAAGTTTATTGTTGACCGCGGATAAAGGAGGTATTGGATGATATTCGGATTTATGAAGAACCGGCTCTCAGCGTCAGAAACGGACCCGGTGGGTGACATCGGGGAAATGATTGAACATACCTGGGATCTGACTCTGGCCCATCCGGTGGAAGATAAGGGGGCCGTGTCAAGGGCTGTCGGGGTATTCAATACCCTGTTCGCCAAACTCAACCGCACCGTCACAGCGATCCTGAGAAATGTAGTGGCATTGGCTGCCCTGGCCCCTGAGTTGAAAGATTTTTCAAAGGCTTTTCAGGGGTTGGCCAGGGAGCAGGCGGCCAACGTAGCGGATATTGCGGCGGCCGGGGACAGAATCACCCGTGGGATTGAGGACATTTCAACCAGTACGGCGGAGCTGAACCGGGACTTTGCAAAGATAAAAGGGGATGTGGAAACCGCCTTGAACCAGGGGGATCAAAGCATGGCGGGATTCAAGGAAATAAAGGCCCAGGTGGGTATTCTTGTGGATACCATTGGGGTACTCCGGGAAAATTCAGCCTCCATCGGTTCCATTTCCGATACCATAAATGCCATATCCGATGAGACGAACATTCTCTCCTTGAACGCCCGGATCGAGGCGGCCCGTGGTCAGAGCGACGGTAAAGGCTTCAAAGTGATTGCCGAGGAAGTGGGGCATCTGGCAAAGCAGTCCAAAGCGGCCACGAACGATATCCGGGAGCGCCTGGAGTTGCTGGGGGAAAAAATCTCCCAAACCGTGGCAGCCGTGGAAACCGTTGAGAAAAATGTTTCTGCCTGTGAGCGTCAGATCCTGGATTCCAACGCGGCCCTGGGCCATGTCCGCTCCCAGTTTTCAGTGCTATCTGAAGGCCTGGACAGGATCGGCAGCGCCACGGAACAGCAGGCGGAGGATGTGAAATGGGTGGCGGTGAATATCGGGGATATTGAAAATTCCGCCGGACAGCAGACCCGTGAAGTGGATACCATCCTTGCCATTGCGGATCGGGTGAATTTAGCCTGTGACGGCATGGTGATGGATGCCGGTGTTTTCCATCTGTCCGGACATGGCAGGGCCCGGGAGGCTGCAAGGGAGATGGCCGGGGATGCCGATCTTGTTGCCGGTACCCGTGAGGTGCGGGAGAGAACATTGTTGGCATATATGGAGCGGTTTTCCTTTATTGAACTGGCGTATATAACGGATGCCGGCGGCAAACAGGTCACATCCAATATCTATGCAACGGCCCTGGCAGAAAAAGAGGGACTCACCAGGGGGCTGGGCAGTGACTGGACCTCCAAAGAGTGGTTCATGAAAGCTGTGGAAAACCCGGAACCTTTTGTGTCAAAGGTATACAGGTCATCTGCCACCCGGGAGTTTTGTTTTACGGTGTCTTTGCCTCTGCGAAGCACCGGTGGCAGAATCGAAGGGGTTCTGGGGATTGATGTTAATTTCAGGGACATGTTGGATATTTAGGCGGGAAAACGATTCCGGATATTTTGTTGGCCGGAGGCTTGGAAATACAAATTAATGGCTATACGGCGTCCTGATGGGTGGTTTTAGGACGCCGCACGCCTGTTCCGGGGCCGTGATGCCCCGGAATACAGAAATATATGGATGGGCAGGAAAAAACTGCCTGCAACGGCATGTCATTATCCGACTTTCAGATTGATGTTATGGGCTTCCATGGTCGTGGTGACGGCACGGTTCATCTCATCCAGGTTCAGATTTGATACATATTTGCCGTTCGCTTCAGAAATTTCAACACCGTCGATACTTTTACGGGTCAGTTTCAGCAGTACACTCAAGCCAAAGGTTTTTTTCACTTCAAAGGGTCTGTCATTGGTATTCATAGCTGTCTTCCTCATGTTTCGTTCCGGCCGGGCCGGATCTGTTTAACTTACGGAATTAAAATGCAATCCATGTGCCATGATTTTGAAATCCCTAGTTATGAATCTTCCCTCACCTGTATCGCCCTTATTGTGGGGCGGATAAAAGAAAATGATTTTTTTCCCGCCCTGATTTCCCGCCGCTAACCGTCAGGATTCCGGCAGAACCCTGACGGCAAAATTTACAATATTGTATTAAAATGAGAGATCTCTTTGCTGCCACTGGCAAAAAGACAGCCGTTCCGACTATCCGGCGGTCTCATTGCGATTTCGCCCGTGATGGCGTGGGTAGTATTCATTTTTCGTGAAACGTATGATTCAATATAGAGGAAGGTGCGGGCTTTGACAATCTGAAACTCAATAATTTGACGTCATCTGCGATATACAGGATCAAGGGGATCATGATCAGGGTAACCGGCGTGGCGATTAATTCGCCGAAGGCCAGGGAAATGGCTGCCGGGATAAGGTATTGGGCGTTTTCACTGGTTTCGGACATCAGGGGTAAAAGGCCGCTCACCGTGGTGGCAGTGGTAAGAAACACCGCACGAAACCGGGAGGTGCCCGCAGCGACAAGGGCCTGGGGGACGGGCATCCCTTCCGTCCTAAGATCGTTAAACCGGGTGAGCATTACAAGGCTGTCGTTCACCACGACACCGGCCACCCCCAGCATCCCGAAGAAAGACAGGATACTTAAGGGATAGTCCATAATACGGTGCCCGAAGGCTGCTCCCACAAATCCGAATGGAATCACCGACATGATAACCAGGGGCTGCCAATAGGACTTCAACGGGATGGCCAGCAGGGCGTAAATGGCCAGGCAGATGAATATCAGGGCCTTGATCATTCCGGATTTAATGCCGGCGATGTCTTCCAGTTCCCCGCCCTCGGTGACGGAGAGCTCCGGATAGCGTGCGGCAAGCTCCGGCATTATCGTGTTTTCGAAAGTTGCCATGACTTCTGTGGGACTGTTAAGCGTTTTGTCTATGGCCGCCCCCACAGTCGCGGTGCGCCGCCGGTTTTTACGGTGCACGGCACCCGGGGCGGTTTCCGTTCTGATTTCGGCCACGGCCGGCAGGGGTACCCGTTGGCCCTGGGGTGTCCGGATCCTGGCATTCATCAGGTCTCCCATGGTGCGGCGGACCTCTTGCCTGTACTTGACGAATACTTTTACCTCGCTGCCCCGCCGCAGGAACCGCTGGACTTCAAGGCCGCCGAAGGCATCCCCGATCTGGCCGGCCAGATCGGAAATGGTCAGTCCCAGGTGCCGGGCATAGGGTTTGAGGATCAGGCGGATCTGGGGCATGCCCGTATCCAGGTCAGAGTGAATGTCTTTTACACCGCCAATGTCGGCAAGGGCCTCCATTATTTCATTTACCGCACCGGACAGCAGGGGCTGGTCTCGGACGGAGACGTCCAGTTCAAAACCGCCGGCCGTATCAAATGTGCCGCTGAAGGTCAGTTTTCTTACCCCTTCCAGTTCACCGGTTTTTTCGCGCCAGCGATTCAAGGTCTCCATGGTATCCATCTGCCGGACCGCCTCGGGCTGGAGTTCCGCCCAGATCTCCACGGTTGCGGCATCTTCCAGGGCAGACATGATCTTTGCGATGGGCGGCAGGACATCCGTGCCGACAGAGGCCCCTGCCTCCCGGTTGACAGACAGGGCGGCATCTTCGATGATATCCAGGTTTTTCCGGGTCAGGTGCATGGGGCTGCCTTTGATCATTTCCATGTTCACGGTGATGAACTGCCCGGGAACCTCCGGGAAAAATACGGTACGGATCTCATTGGTGTAAATCATGCCCATGGCGGTGATTGCCAGAGCGGTCAGCGCCACAAGACTGGCATATCGATGGGCCAGGGCGATTCGCAGAACCTGTGTGTATATTTTGCGGTTGGCATGGTCAAGGCCTTTTCGGGCCGTGCGCTGCACGTTTCCCCATATCCGGGCGGCAAAATTGGATTTTCGAGTGTTGGGTGCGGTCAGGGGTATGCTGGTAAGGTGTGCGGGCAGAATCAGCTTGCTCTCCAGAAGCGATACGAAAAGCGACGTGATGACCACCACGGAAAACCCGGCAAATATGCGGGCCAGGTCGTTGTCGATGAGGAGCAGGGGGTAAAAGGCCGCCATGGTGGTGGCGCATCCGAAAATAGTGGCCGTGGACACCTTGCCCACCCCGGCCAGGGTGCCGGCCACAGGATCAGGTGTCTTCTGCCGTTCTTCGAATACGCTTTCCCCGACAACAACCGCATCGTCCACCAGGATACCCAGGACTATGATCAAGCCGAAGGTGGTGATATCGTTCAGCGAGTGGTCCAGAAATCCCGGGCCCATCAGGGTCAAGGCACCGCAAACGGAGATAGGGATGCCCATGGCCACCCAAAAGGCCAGGCGAAGGTTGAGGAACAGGGCCAGGAGCACGAATACGATGGCAAGTCCCTGGATGGCATTAGTCACCAGCAGGTTCAGTCGGGAGGTCATGTAGATGCTGGATTCCCCCCATATGTCCACCTGGAGACCTGCGGGCAGGTCCGGCCGGATACGCTTTACGACCCGGTGGGCAGCCTCGCTGACTTCCAGCAGATGTCCCTTTTTGCTGGTGAATATCATCATGCCCACAGAGGGTTTTCCCTGGTAGCGTGCAAAAAAATCGTATTCTCCGAACCCGTCGGACAGATCTGCCACATCCCCGAGTCGGATCATGCTGCCGTCGGCCCGGGCCTTGATGGGGATCTCTTTGAAATCGGCGGTTTCCATGGCTTTTCGGTCCGCCCGTATGGAGATGATGCCGTCCCGGCTTTTGAGAATACCGGTTTTGTAATCCAGGGAATTCATCCCTATGGCCTCGGAAAGACCGGAAAGGCTCAGGCCTAATGCTCCCAATTTTTCTTCATCAACACTGATAATGATCTGCCGGGGCAGGAGGCCGAAGGTGCCGATCTTGGCGATTTTCGGATCGGCCAGCAGGGCTTCTTTTACCCGCAGCGCGGTCTCCTGAAGGGCGTGGGTATCCGTCTGCCCGTATACCTGGACCAGCAGGGCTTCGATGGTCAGTTCATCCCGGGTAATGGCCGGGCGTTCTGCCCGCCCGGGCAGCGTGGTGATCCCGTCGATCCGGGTTTTGATTTCGTTTTGAAACCGGTCCATATCCATGCCGGTTACCTTTTGAACCGTAACGGTGGAATATCCTTCATAGGAAGCTGCGGTGATTCTTTTGATGCCCGGCATGCCTTCCAGGGCCATTTCAATCCGCCGGGATATGCCCCGGTCCACCTGTTCGGCTGTGGCACCCGGATAGGCGGTTTCAATGGTGACGGAGGAGGGCGGCAAGGGAGGGAAGCCTTCGATGCGCATGGTGGTCATGGTGAAGAGTCCGGCCACCAGGATCAGCCCCATGGCCAGGTTGGCTGCCACAGGATTTTTGATGAACCATTCGGAGAAGTTTTGCATGGGTTACGTCCCTTGTACCGGTGTTACTGATGCGGCCTGCGCAACGGTGTCGGCTGATGGCCGTACTTTCATCCCGGTAACAAAGGCTTCGTTGGGGGCCACCGCTATGTTGAGAGGAAAAACTTTGTCTGCCGGTGCTTCCACAAAAACATGGTCGCCCTCGTAAAAAAGCGCAGATGCGGACATTGCGACCAGTGTATTTTCCCGGGTGACCGTCCAGACCAGTCCTTGACGGGTCAGGGCGGATACCGGGAGGCGGAGCAGGTTTGTTTTCGGCTTTCCGCTGATATCGACAGTGAGAAAGGTGCCGGGCAGCAGGGGCGGGTCAAGGGACAGGGGCGCTTCCACCGAACAGAATATCTTTCTCAGCCGGGTTTCCGGATCAATGGTGCGGCTGTCCCTGAGTTTGCCTGCGGCATATGCCACACCGGCCGCTTCGTCCCGGAGGCTCACCCGGGCATCCGTGAGTGTCCGCCCCAGAAGAGCCAGTTGAGCCGCATCCAGGCTTAGGGATACTTCCATGGTATGGGTTCCGGCAATGACAGCGATGGGGTCCCCGGCGGATACCGTATCCCCCGGGGATACCAGGCGGTCTGTCACCACACCGTCGAAGGGGGCGAAGATACGGCAATCGCTTAAATCCACCGCAGCAGCCTCCCGGTTGGCCCGGGCCGTTGCCACGGCTTTTTTGGCAAGTTCTATCTGGGGGCCGCGCAGCACAAGGGGGGAACCGGGGTGCCCGGAAAGGCCGGAGGCTTCCCAGTTGATTTTTGCCTGCCTGGCCTCCTGTTTTTCTTTCAGCAGGTCAAGCCCGGCTGATGAGACGGCCTGGTCGGCCTGGGCCAGGTTCGCCCGGTATTGGCTGTCGTTGATCCGGACCAGAGCGCCGCCTTTATTGATGAGCCGTCCTTTTCTGAACGCCGGGGAGATCCAGTCCACCCGGCCGTTCACCTGGGATTTTACCGTGGTCTGCCAGAGTGCCTGGGCCTGGCCGTATACCGTTATCCGGGCAGGATAGGCAGAAGGGCTTGCCGCAACAACCGTTACCGGCACTCCCCTTACCTTTGTTTTTACCGGTGGGGTGGGGAGGCCGGATCCGGCAGGTGGTACGCCGGACCCGGCTGTATCTTCAGGCAGGAAGTAATAGGAGGCAATGGCTGAACAGACAATGACCATGGTGAGAAATACCAGGGTCTTGAGGATGGTGGAAAATCTTTGGCGTATATCATTTAAAGGGCGCATCGGTATTATCTTCCGGTGTTATACACCCAGCCCCATTCCTAATCCGAGGGCCAGGGCCATATCGATCCGGTTGGTTATCCGGGCGGCCCTGATGTCTGTGAGGCTGGTTTTAATATTCATTTCCTGTTCCTGGGCGATTAGAAGGGTCTGGATGTTATCCAGCCCGTTCCTGTACCGGGTGCGGAAATAGGCTGTTGTTTTTGCGGCTTCCCGGGTGGCGGTGGCCAGGGCCGACTCCTGCAGGGCCAGGGCGGTTTCGTTTTCAAGGGTGTCTTCCACCTCTTTCATGGCGGACAATACGGTCTGCGCCAGAGAATAGACTGCAGCTTCGGCCTCCGCCTCCCTGGCCATGGCTTCATCTTTCAGCCGTCCGCCCTGGAATACGGGCTGGGTGAGGCCGGCGGCCAGGCTCCAGATCCGGCTGGCCGTATCCAGGTTGGAGAATGAGGTGCTGGCTTTAGAGACTTCAGTCACCAGGCGCAGGGCCGGCAGCCGGTTTTTTTCTGCGTCCAGGGCTGTCAGGCGGCCGGCATCAACTCTGGCCAAAGCTGCCCGGATATCCGGCCGGTTTTTCAAGGCGGCCTCCGGCGGCGGCACCGGGGATGTTTTGATTTCCGGCAGGGTGTCGGAGGTCAACTGTTCCGCTCTGGGGTATCTGCCCGCCAGGACTTCCAGGGTGCGCAGGGCCCGGTGGTGGGTTTCGGTGCGGGCACTGACATTGGCCCTGGCCACCTCTGTGCGGGTCCGGGATGCGGCATAATCCTCCAGGCTTCCAAGACCCTCCCGATAGCGCAGCATCAGGGCATCTTCTATTTTTATAAGGGCGGCCAGACGTTCTTCTTCAATGCGGTGGGTCTGTAAGGTGGCAACAGCAGAAATCCATGCCTGGATCACCCGGGCCGCCAGGGCATCGTATGCCTGGATATATTTCATCCCCAGTGCGTCATGCTCCAGAAGCTGCGCCTGGTGAAGATCGGTTATCCTCCCCCAGACGTCCAGTTCCCAGGATATGCTGGCAGAGATCTGATAGGCATTTCTGGCATCCGGTTTCCCGGCATCATCCAGGCTCCGGTTGTCCCGTCCCCGGTCGGCTCCTGCTGAGATCTCCGGCAACCTTCCGGAACCCGTCTGGCTGAGCAGAAAACCGGATGCTCGCAGCCGGGCGGCTGTGGCCTTGAGATCGGGATTGTTCGCCAGGGCCTCTTTCACCAGCCCGGTTATGCTGGGATCGTTCAGGAGATCCAGGAGGGAGGCGGTCATGGTAAGGGCCGCGATTTCGATTTGTTTAGGCTTCGGCTGCAGGACCGCTTGATCGGTGGTTTGATCTGGTAATGAGGCGGCAGCCCTTTGTTGAACGGACCATCCCTCCGGAAGCGTTTCGGGAAGTTCGGCCGGTTTCGGCCGCTTGGCACACCCTGATCCCAGGATAAAAACAGCTGATAGGACTATGATCGGGATCAGGCGTCGCAAAAATGGGGTCAAATATCGCATACATCATCACTTCAGTTTGGGGTTGCTGATGCTCTGATTTATACGCCTGACCCGGAACGGAAACTATGGGAAAACTGTGATTGTTTGTGACAAATTGTTATTGTTGCGGATGTGAACCGATTATCTCTCTTTGGCAAGCGCCGCCATCCAGACGGTAACCATGTCTTCGCCGAACAGATAAAAAGAGATGTCCAATGATTGATAGGCCGGCCGCCGGCATACGGCCACGGCGATCTTTGCCGCTTCCTCAGGCGGATAGCCGTATACCCCGCAGGAAATGGCGGGAAATGCGATGGAGTTACATCCGTTTGCCAGCGCCAGATCCAGGCTGTTTTCATATGCCGAAGAAAGCAGCCGTTCAGGTTTCGGATCAAGCCCATACCTTGGCCCCACCGTATGGATCACAAATTGGGCTTTTAAATCCCCGGCCGCTGTCAGCCTGGCCTCACCGGCCGGGCAGCGCATACCGTCTTTTTCCGGTACTTCCCGGCATGCCGCCAGAAGCTTCGGCCCGGCGGCCCTGTGAATGGCACCGTCCACCCCGCCGCCTCCCAGCATCCGGGAGTTGGCTGCATTTACAATAGCATCAACTTCGGCTTGTGTGATATCCCCTTTGATAATTTTAATGGTTCCCATATGCCTTTTTTTCCCTATTCTACAACCGGTGAAAACAGATTCAAATATTTGAATCAAATGTCTGTATAGTGCCGATTTAATTTGCCCAGTTTTCGATTCTCAACGTCGGGACCCTTTTGAATTCTTTTTCATTGTTTGTGAAGAGTGTCAGGTTTCGACTTAATGCATGAGCCGCAATCAGCAGATCAAGTGGGCCAATTATGTCACCCTGATTTTCAATTTGAGAACGAATCCCACCATAAAATTGTGATGCCTGTTCATCATATGGCAAGATTTGAAATGGGGTAAGAAATTCTTCAAGGCGTTTTGAATTTTGCTCACGGTATTTGCTCTTTGACACACCATGCTGGAGTTCGGAAACACTAATGCTTGATATCGCAATTTGCCCGACTTCCATGTTTTTAAACTTTTGAATAACGGCCATGGGCCGCCCTTGAATGTTATTCGGTGTGCCCACAACGAACTATGAAAGATTCCGCCTGGTTGTGTGGTTCTTTCATATAAACAGCCGGGGGATGTTCGTTCATAATGTAGATACATATGTTGGTATCAATCAAAAAGCTCATCTAAGCCAATTGATTGGATATCTTTTATTCTCAGGTCTATTATCTTTATGCCGAGTTCCAGGCGTTGGCAGACGATTTCAGGGGTGACGGTATGGTTGTCTTTCAGGGCGGTTATTTCTTTGAGGGTTCGGGTTTTGAGCTTGCTGAGTTCGTCGATGTTGTCGGCCTTATGGATGATGTCGAAGTATAGGACGGACTGTTCTGCCAGGGCGCGTTTTTCCCAGTAGGAGGTGATGCCGATGAGGACCCATTTGGCAAAGATGAGGGCGGAGCAGATGCCCACAAGGCAGCTCATGATAGTGGAAAGGTGGAGGATGGTGCCGTCTCCGAGGATAAGGTGGTAGCGTTCCGGTATCCATGAAAAGTATTCGGCAAGGCCTTGGCAGAGGGCGTAAAGGAAAATGAGGAAGCAGACCAGGATGGAGACCAGTTCGAAGTGCTTTTTCACGGCCGAAAGAATGGAGCGGTTGAGGAAAAAGCCGGATTTTTGTTCGGACAGATAAAGGTAGGCGCCGGCGCCGTCATGGGCATAGGCCTGGTAGACCCACCAGCAAATTGAAAGAATGGAAAAAACGTAAAAGCCTGTAAAAAATATACCTGAGATGAATTCCATGGCAGCCCCCTTTGCGTAAATGTTGCGGGTTTAAAGCGCAAGTACAACACCTCTTTCTATGGAATAACAGTCTGAAATCAAGAGAAGAATTATCCAGCGGCGGCCCGGTGAAACGTGGTCATGGTTCGATTCAACCATAAAAAAAACTTTAGGTCAAAGAGTTTCTACAACAAAAGTTGTAGTTGAATTCTTTTTGTTGATATGTCAATGGGTTGCAAATGGTTGACCCCTTCTGTCTTAGTGTGCTTCGCGGTTATCGTGGTGTCAAATTCACGTTTGAAAGAAAAGGGGTGTTTATTGACAACCTCTTATTCTAAAAGGTATTCAATTTAAAAACGTAACCCAATCCAAGGGAGAAGATCTGTGCCCGATGACAATTCCCAGTCCCTGGCAGTTCGTGCCCTGCCGGTGAGGATCATTGTTCCGGTGGCCCTGACAATCGTCTTGTTCAGCCTGACCATTTTTTTGTTGATCATCCCCATGCTTGAGCAATATATGATGGATGGAAAGCGGGAGGGAATTCTCCATCTAACGGAGAGTGCCCTGTCCACCCTGTCGTTGTATCACGAAAAAGAGGTGCAGGGGGCGATGAGCCGGGAAATGGCCCAGGCGGAAGCTGTGGCGCATCTGGCACACCTGCGGTACGGGCCGGAGCGAAAGGATTATTTCTGGATCAACGACCTGACCCCGGTGATGATCATGCATCCCTACCGGCCGGATCTTGTGGGAAAGAATGTCGCGGGGTTTGAAGATCCCTCCGGCAAAAAGATGTTTTCACAGATGGTGGAGACCGTGAAGACCTCCGGCGGCGGTTTTGTGGATTATCTCTGGCAGTGGCAGGAGGATTCCGAGCGGATCGTCCCCAAAATTTCATATGTCCGGGGATTTGACCCCTGGGAATGGGTGGTGGGCACAGGGATTTACGTGGAGGACGTCCGGGCCGAGATTTCGGCGGTAACCCGGAAGTTGACACTGGCCTGCCTGGGCATCATGGGTGTGGTGGTGGCCTTGTCCGGCTATATTATCTGGGCCGGGGCCATGGAGCAGCGGGCGCGGCTTGTGGCCCTTGAGCAGTCCAGGCTCCGGGAAAAACAGTTGATTCAGGCGGATAAAATGACCTCGCTGGGAATCCTGGTGGCCGGGGTGGCCCATGAAATAAACAATCCGGCCACCTATCTGATGCTCAATGCACCGAATTTGAAAAGAGCGTTTCAGGCCTTTATCCCGATTCTGGACGATCACTTTGCCGGGCAGCCGGAGGCACGGGTCTGCAATATGAAGTATCCGGATCTTAGGCAGCGTATCGAGATGATGCTGGCGGCAATTGAAGACGGGGCGGCGCGGATCAAGGGGATCATCTCCGAACTCAAGGATTTTTCCCGGCCGCCAATAGATAAGGGAGGTGAGGGGGATATGCAGGCTGTTGACATCAATCAGGTGGTGGCCAAGTCCGTGGATCTCACCCATACGGTGATCAAGAAGATCACCCCCCACCTCAGTGTGGAATATGCAGAAGGATTGCCCCTGATCGGGGGGGACTTCCAGAAACTGCAGCAGGTGATCATCAACCTGCTGGTGAATGCGGGGCAGGCTTTGGAGAATGCCGACCAGGCCATATCGGTGTCCACCTTTAAAAATAAGGAGGGGTCCCATATCGGCATTGAAATCAGGGATACCGGCCCGGGGGTTGCCTCCGAAGACCTTAAAAAAATGAAAGATCCCTTTTTTACCACCCGCAGGGATGACGGGGGAACAGGGCTTGGGCTGTCCATATCGGAACGGATCATAAACGACCATAAGGGCATCCTGGAATTCGAATCGAAACCGGGAGAGGGCCTGACGGCCAGGATACTCTTGCCCTGCGAAGGCAAATATTCTATATAGTTGCCCAAGGAGGAGATTCGTGGACGCTCAGAGACTGGACAGACCCATACTGATCGTGGATGACGAGCCGGAAATCCTGATGGCGGTGGATACCACCCTGAGGATGGCCGGGTTTGAAAACATCATCACCATTGCCGACGCAAGAGACGTGATCCGGCAGATGGAACGGCAGATCCCCGCCCTTATCCTCCTGGATCTGAACATGCCCCATATCAACGGGGGCCGCCTGTTGAAGATCATTCGCAAAACCTGGCCCAGGATTCCCGTAGTTGTCCTTACCGGCACCATTGAGGTGGATACCGCTGTGCGCTGTATGAAAGTGGGGGCCATGGACTACATCGTCAAACCGGTGGAGGAAGAACGCCTGGTGGCCGCTGTGAAAAAGGCATTGCAATGGGAAGAGGAGGCGGAAAACGGGGTCAAACCCCTTCACCAGGATCTTTTCGCCCAGATCAAAAATCCGGAAGCCTTCCGCCATATCATTACCCAGGACCGGCAGATGCATTCCATATTCCACTATGTGGAGGCGGTGGCACCGTCTTCCCAGCCGGTGCTGATATTCGGGGAGACCGGTGTGGGCAAGGAACTCATCGGCCAGTGCATCCACGAACTGAGCGGGCGCAAGGGAAAACTGGTGGTGGTGAATGTGGCCGGGCTGGATGATAACGTTTTTTCGGACACCCTTTTCGGCCATGTGCCCGGGGCCTATACCGGTGCGGACAAAGCCCGGCCGGGCCTCATTGAACAGGCCGCCGGCGGCACCCTGCTGCTGGATGAAATCGGGGATCTGGCCATGACCTCCCAGGTGAAGCTGCTGCGTCTTCTCCAGGAGGGGGATTACCGGCAATTGGGTTCGGACAGAACCCGGCATTCCGATGCCAGGATCATTGCCTCCACCAACCAGGACCTGTGGGCGCTGGAGAAGGAGGGCAGTTTCAGGAAAGACCTGATTTACAGGCTTTCCACCCATACTTTGACGTTGCCGCCCTTAAGAGACCGGCTGGTGGACCTGCCTTTGCTGCTGGACCGGTTTATCTGCCAGGCTGCCGATGATCTGGACAAGCCTGTTCCCGATATTCCGAAGACCCTCATCGAAACCATGGAGAGATATCCGTTCAAGGGAAATATCCGGGAACTGAAATCCATGGTGCACGATGCGCTGTCCAGGTATGAAAGCGGTGCCATCACAGCGGATCTGTTCAAGGGGCTTGATGCGGCATCGCTCGAAGAGGAAACACCATTGTCATCAGATACCGGGGAGGATGATCCTTTGCCCACACTTAAGGAGGCCTCTGTCACCCTGGTGGAAAAAGCCATGGCACAGACCGGCGGCAACCAGTCTGCGGCCGCAAAAATCCTTGGGATTTCCCAGCAGGCCCTGAGCAAGCGCCTCCAGAAGATGAGGGAAACCAAATCATAATTCCGTTACAACTTTTTTTGTATCCACAACATTTGTTGTGGGGATGGAAAAAGTCCCTGCCGTTCCGAACAATCGCTCGGAAATCTTGCAGAACCTACAACTTTTGTTGTGGGTCCCGTTGATTTCAACTTTTAGAAAAATTGAGTCTATGTCTTATAAAATCAAATAGTTAATTTATTTTGTGATACTGGCACATTGATTGCTCATATAAAAACTGAACGGGAATCAGTCGTCGGGTCGCACCAACATAAATCAAAGGAGAAAGCATTATGAATGAGGTTAAAAATCTTGGATGGCGGGTCACTTTTGCCGGGCTGGGTATCAATCTGGCGCTGGGTATCCTTTACACCTGGAGTATCTTCAAGATGTCCATCAAGGAGTCCATCGTCGCAGGTGACGGTGTCTTTAACTGGAGCCTGGCCTCGTTAAATGATCCTTATGCGGTCTGCTGCCTGGTTTTTGCATTTGCCATGATTTTTGCCGGCAGGGTACAGGACAAAACCAGCCCTAAGTTTACCGCGGTTATCGGCGGTGTACTCACCGGTGCCGGCCTTATTCTTATCGCGCTCTCCACGTCCTGGATCGTCTGGATATTAGGCTTTGGCGTACTGATGGGCCTGGGCTTGGGCTTTGGCTACGCCTCTGCCACACCGCCGGCAATCAAATGGTTTCCCCCGGCGAAAACCGGCATGATCGCTGGTATCGTTGTGGCAGGTTTTGGCCTGGCTTCCGTGTATATTGCGCCGTTGGGCACGTTTCTGATCAACAAGTTCGGTCTGAGCCAGTCCATGATGATCTTCGGTATTGCTTTCTTAGTCGTGGTTTCCATTCTGGCACAGTTCCTGGTCAATCCGCCTGAAGGCTATGTGCATCCCGATGCAAGGGCCACGGCCACCACACCTGCTGCCCCAACAGGCACGGATTTCTCACCGGCCCAGATGATGAAGACAGGGGCCTTTTACAAGCTTTGGATTATGTTTTGCGTGGGGTCCGGCGCCGGTTTGATGATCATCGGCGGCGTGGCCGGTATGGCCAAGTCCGGCATGGGATCGCTTGCCTGGGTGGTTGTGGCGCTGATGGCTGTGGGCAATGCCTCCGGGCGAGTGGCTGCCGGTATGCTCTCCGACAAGATCGGCCGGGCGAATACGCTTTTCATTATGCTGCTCTTCCAGGCCATGGTGATCTTCTCCCTTATGTTTATTACCCCGGGACAGGTCATACTCCTGGTACTGGCCGCCACCTTTATCGGGTTTAACTACGGTTCCAACCTATCTTTGTTCCCCTCTGCCACCAAAGATTATTTCGGTATGAAGAATTTCGGTGCCAATTACGGCCTGGTCTTTTCTGCCTGGGGGGTTGGCGGATTTATTTTTCCGAGAGTATCCCAGATGATCGTGGCCTATACCAACAGTCCGAAAATGTCCTACATCCTGGCTGCCGGCCTGCTGCTCACAGGGGCCGTCCTGGCATTGCTGACCAAGGTGCCTGAAGCGGTGGAAGATGATTCCCTTGTTGCTGTTCCTGAAAAAAACTAAGCTGCTGAACCTGTAAATCTAAAAATAGAAGAAAAGGAGATCCTTATGAGCGAGTACAAATTTCATGCACCGGACGAGTTTCGCAAGAATGCCTGGATTCAGAACATCGATCAGTACAAGGAAATGTATCAGCAGTCCATAGATGATCCCGAGGCTTTTTGGGCAAAGATCGCGGACGAGTTCTACTGGGAAAAGAAGTGGGATAAGGTCAGGGACTTTAATTATAGTATCTCCAAGGGGCCGGTGTTCATCGAATGGTTCAAAAACGCCAAGACCAATATTACCTATAACTGCCTGGACCGTCATTTGGCCACCCGGGGGGATCAGACTGCCCTGATCTGGGAGGGAAATAATGTGGGCGAAGACCTGGAGATCTCCTACAGCCAGCTCCATGAAAAAGTCTGCCAGTTTGCCAATGCCTTGAAGGAACGGGGGGTCGGCAAGGGAGACCGGGTGGCCATCTATATGCCCATGGTGCCCGAACTGGCCGTCACCATGCTGGCCTGTGCCAGAATCGGCGCCATCCATTCCATCGTTTTCGGCGGTTTTTCCTCCGAAGCGCTTGCCAATCGGATCCTGGATTCCTTCTGCAAGGTCCTGGTCACCACCGACGGGGTCATGCGCGGCGCCAAGGCGGTTCCCCTGAAGGGCAACGCGGATGCGGCCCTGGCCATGTGCGAGGAAAAGGGCCATAAAGTGCAGACCTGCTTTGTGGTCAAACGGACGGGTTCCGAAGTGGAAATGTACCCGGACCGGGATGTCTGGTGGCATGAAGCGGCTTCGGCACAGCCCAAGGACTGCCCGGTGGAATGGATGGATGCGGAAGATCCCCTTTTCATCCTATATACCTCCGGTTCCACCGGCACCCCCAAAGGGGTTCAGCACAATGTGGGCGGCTATATGGTCTACACCGGCACGACCTTCAAATATATATTTGATTACCATGACGGTGACATTTACTGGTGTACGGCGGATATCGGCTGGGTAACGGGCCATTCCTACATCATTTACGGTCCCCTGTCCCAGGGTGCCACCAGCCTCATGTTTGAGGGCATCCCGACCTATCCGGACCCCGGCAGGTTCTGGGCCGTTGTGGACAAATGGAAGGTTAACCAGTTTTACACCGCTCCCACAGCGATCCGGGCGTTGATGGCCCAGGGGGAGGAGTGGGTACAAAAGTATGATCTGTCATCGCTCCGGCTGCTCGGCTCCGTGGGGGAACCCATCAACCCCGAAGCCTGGCGCTGGTATCATACGAATGTGGGCAAGGAACGCTGCCCCATCGTGGACACCTGGTGGCAGACGGAAACCGGCGGCATCATGATTTCCCCGATTCCATACGCCATTGACCAGAAACCGGGATCTGCCACCCTGCCGTTCTTTTCCGTCAAACCGGTACTTCTCAACGAAGAGGGGCAGGAGATTGATGGGGCCTGCGACGGCATTTTGGCCTTGAAAGAGCCGTGGCCCGGCCAGATGCGAACCGTTTACAACAACCATGACCGGTTTGAGAAAGTCTACTTCCAGATGTTCGACGGTTACTACTTTGCCGGTGACGGGTGCCGCAGGGACGAGGACGGGTACCATTGGATCACCGGACGGGTGGATGATGTCATCAACGTTTCCGGCCATCGCATGGGGACTGCGGAGGTGGAATCCGCCCTGGTCAGTCATCCCGACGTGGCGGAAGCGGCGGTTATCGGCTATCCCCACGACATCAAGGGGCAGGGCATCTATGCCTTTGTGACCCTGATCGTGAGTTCAACGCCTTCCGATGAGCTGATGGCCGATCTCAAGGCCCATGTCCGCAAAGAGATCGGACCCATTGCCACTCCGGATATTCTTAATTTCGCCCCGGCATTGCCCAAGACCCGGTCCGGAAAGATCATGCGCCGGATCCTAAGAAAAATTGCCACGGACGAGTTCGATCAGCTCGGCGATATCTCCACCCTGGCTGATCCCGACGTGGTGGGCAACCTCATCAACAGCCACAAGGAGTTGACAAAATAACATAATACAAGCCAAATCATTTAAACCTGACAAGGTCTGCGCATGATTGGATCCATACGATGACCTTTTCCTCCGAAGGCCGGAAGACCAACATCTTCCGGCCTTTTGCTTTGGGATGGGAATCGGCCGATGTGATTTACGGATGAAACGCAGGGACGGTCTTTTGCTTGACAGGCTTTGTGCTTTACGGTTATTAGGGGCTATCGCTTCTTACCAGATAACGTCAACTTCGAAGGATTGTTATGAATGAACAAGTAGGCAGGTTCCAGGAGCTGGGCCGGCTGATGCAGAATCACGGCCTGGAGATGATCACTGCGCTTGTGATCTTGATTGTGGGGTTGTTTCTCACGAAGTGGACCGTCAAAAAGCTGCGGGAGATTCTGGGCAAATTCATAAATAATACCGCCACCGTGTCTATGGTGGTCAACAGTGTCGGGGTGTTGCTGCTGGGGGTGGTGATTACGGCATCCGCCATGGAAGTCGGTGCCAGGCCGGGGCCTATGGTGGCCGCCATGATGATCGTGGTACTATCCACCATAGGAATCATCGTCATCTTCCGGCCGCTTATTCCAACCCTGCCGTTCAAGGTGGGCAATACTGTAAAAGCAGGTAATCTGCTGGGAAAGGTGGAGGCAACGACTGTTTTGAATACCCGCCTGAGAACCTTTGACGGCAAAACCTTTTTCGTTCCAAACCGGCAGATCCTCGATGATATCGTCATCAACTACCATTTTACCAAAACCCGGCGGATAAAAATCGACGTCATTATCAGGTACGACCAGGATCTGATCAAAGCCAAACGGGTGTTGGAAGCATTGATGATTGAGGATGCAAGGATTCTGCCCAAGCCGAATCCCCAGGTGTATGTCTTGGAACTCGGACTCAACGGTGTGCGGTTGGGCGGCAGGTGCTGGGTAAACAATCTCAAATTCTGGGTGACCCAGTGCGAAATGCTGGAAAAAACAAAGCTTAGGTTTGATGCGGAAGGCATTAAATTTGCCTACAGCCAGTTGGAGGTAAGCTACAGAAAAGAAGAAGATGACTGGACCGAAGATTTAAGCCCAGACACTGAAATGCCGGAGAACTGATATGAAACTTACCGAGGGAATGCAGCTGATTGCCGAAGGCTGGATCGTGAAACCCGAAGGTTTTCGTGTGAAATTTCAGCAGATGACCAACGGAGAGCTTGTGACGGGGTATTCTCCACCAGAGACTGACACCCCCCTGGATTCGGATGTCACCACCTGGCGGTACGCCTGGAAACTGGCCATGGCAGCTTCGCCAGAAGGGGATGAACTGCATGATGGCTGTCTGGTTAATGTGACGGTGGTGGATGAAAAAGGTTCCCCGATCCGGTATTATGCCACGGGCAAGCCTGAGATATTTAATCCGTCTGACATTTAATTCAGCCGATTTTCGTGATATACAAAATGGTTCGCTGCATAAATTGCAAAATTGGCAGTTGACCCCTGGTTTTATAAACTAAATTGAGGAAAGAAACGAATAATAATCCAATGAACTCAAATGCCTCAACTCAAATCGTCAATTTGCTGGTGGATGAAGATCAGCACCAGGTTCTAAAATCCCTTTTATCTGCACTGCCGGATATCACGCTAAATACACGGCAAATCTGTGATTTTGAACTTTTATCCACAGGTGTCTTTTCTCCCTTGCAAGGGTTTATGACCCAGATTGAATACGCATCTGTGCTGGACCGGATGCGGCTGCCATCCGGGGAGATATGGCCGATTCCCGTCTGCCTGGATATTAACGAAATGACCGCACAAAGTCTGGAAGTCGGCCAGTCCGCAGTGCTCAGGGATCCGGAGGGATTCCCCCTGGGCGTATTGGCCATTGAGGATGTTTGGCCGGTGGATGCGGAGAAGGAAGCGCAAGCGGTTTATGGCACCACAGACAAAGATCACTTCGGTGTTGATTATTTATACAATAAAACCGGCCGCTATTATGTGGGGGGCACAATTCAGGCCATGAATCTGCCGATTCATTCCGATTTCAGGCAAATCCGGATGACGCCGGAGGAAATCAGGGCCAAATACAAGAAACTGGGGTGGAAACGCATTGTCGGTTTCCAGACACGCCAGCCGATTCACCGCCCCCAGTTTGAAATGACAATTCAGGCCATGAGGGAATCCAAGGCCAATCTGCTGCTGCTGCCCATTGCTGGCATACCCAGACCGGGAGATTTTGACCACTATACCCGGATGCGGTGCTACCAGAAAGTGGCGGCCCATTATCCGCCGGATACGTATATGCTGAACCTTTTACCTCTTTCCATGCGTATGGCCGGCCCCAGGGATGCGGTTCTTCACCTGATCATCGGTAAAAATTACGGGTGCACCCACTTTGTCATCGGCCACAACCACTCAAGCCCGGGGCAAGGCCGCAACGGGGAAGCCTTTTATGATTACGGGCAGAGTGCCGAGCTGGCCCGGGAGGCTGCACAAGAATTGGGTATTACGCCTGTATTTTTTGAAGAAATGGTTTATTTGCCCTTTGAAGATGAGTTTAAGCTGGCCACGGAGGTTAACGTTAATCAGGAAACCATCTCTTTTTCCAACGACGATATCAGAGAGCGGGTAAGAAAGGGGAAAAAGGTGCCGGAATGGGCCAGTTTCCCGGAGGTTGTTGAGGAGTTGAACCGGTCGTATCCGTCACCGTCAAAACAGGGATTCACTGTTTTTCTTACGGGATTATCCGGGGCCGGTAAATCCACCATCGCAAAGGTGCTGTATTCAAAATTCATGGAGATGGGTTCCAGGCCGGTGACGCTCCTGGACGGCGACATTGTCCGTCGCAATCTTTCCTCGGAACTGAATTTTTCCAGGGAGCACCGGGATATCAACGTCAAGCGGATCGGATTTGTGGCCTCTGAAATCACAAAGAACAGAGGCATAGCTATCTGTGCCCCCATTGCCCCATACGAAAGAACCCGGTCCGATATCCGGAAGGCCATCGAGGCCCACGGCGGATTTTTTGAAATTCATGTGGCAACGCCCATTTCCATCTGTGAAAAGAGGGATCGAAAAGGAATGTATGCCAAGGCCAAGGCCGGGCTTTTAAAAGGGTTTACCGGGGTGGATGATCCCTATGAAGTGCCGGAAAACCCGGAACTTTCCATTGATACCTCCAATTTAACCCCGGATGAGGCGGTGCAGGAGATACTGCTTTTGCTCAATGAAAAAGGATACGTGTAATTCCAAGGTTTGAGCAGGCGGAACCGCAGAAAAAGGCTACGGGAAAGTTAAAAAGCATGGAAAAAAAAAGAAAGGGGATAATACTTGCCGGCGGATCAGGTACCCGGCTTTATCCGTTGACATACGCCGTCAGCAAGCAATTGATGCCGATATATGATAAACCCATGATTTATTATCCCCTGTCCACCCTTATGCTGGCCGGCATCAGGGATATCATGGTGATCACGACGCCTGAGGATAAGGCTCGCTTCAAGCACCTGTTGGGGAACGGTTCCCAATGGGGGGTCAATCTGTCATATGAGGTTCAACCATCACCGGACGGACTGGCACAGGCTTTTCTCATAGGAGAGAGTTTTATTGGAAATGACCCTGTTTCTCTTGTTCTCGGCGACAATATTTTTTATGGAGGTGGATTGGGAGGGCAGTTGCAAAAAATATGCTCCCAAGACGAAGGGGCTGTTGTTTTTGGTTATTATGTTAAAGATCCGGAACGCTACGGGGTGATTGAGTTTGATAAACAAGGTAATGTTCTATCCATCGAAGAAAAACCTGAAAATCCAAAGTCAAAGTATGCCGTTACTGGATTATACTTTTATGATAACGATGTGGTGGAAATCGCAAAACAAGTCCGGCCTTCTACACGGGGGGAACTGGAAATCACCGATGTTAACAATGCCTACTTGAAAAAAAACGCTTTAAGTGTAGAAATCTTGAGCCGTGGAACTGCCTGGCTGGACACGGGAACCCACGAGGCATTAATGGATGCAGGCACTTTTATCAAAGTGGTTGAAGACCGCCAGGGACTTAAAATTGCGTGTCTGGAAGAAATCGCATTTCGCAGCGGATGGATTACCCCGGATCAGTTGGAAAAACGGGCCAGACTTCTGGCGAAAAGCGGCTATGGGCAATATCTTTTAACGCTCATGGCATAAGTGACGGTTATGGAATATACCTCTCTGGATATTAAAGATGTTGTGTTGATGACCCCGAAAGTGTTTGAGGACGACCGGGGGTTTTTCATGGAAATCTTCAGGGCAGACGGTTTTAGCACCCGTGTTGCCCAATACCCTTTTGTACAGGACAATCACAGCAGTTCTGTAAAAGGGACGTTGCGGGGACTCCACTATCAGATCCGCCATACCCAGGGAAAGCTTGTCAGGGTAACTCAAGGGGAGGTTTTTGATGTGGCGGTTGACCTGAGGCGTTCTTCCCCAGATTTTGGAAGATGGGTAGGTGTTGCACTCAGCGCTGAAAACAAACAGATGCTATGGATCCCCCCGGGGTTTGCCCATGGATTTTATGTGCTCAGTGAACAGGCCGAGTTTACTTATAAATGTACGGATTATTACGCGCCTGAGCATGAACGGGTAATTCTGTGGAATGATCCGGATATCAGTATTGACTGGCCGGTGATCCCGGGGGTTGAGTTGCTGCTGTCGCAAAAGGATCAGGCAGGCGTTGATTTGAAGGCGGCAGAGGTATTTGCGTGAGGGTGCTTATTTGGGGTGCCACCGGGCAACTGGGCTGGGAATTATCCAGGACGTGCCCTAAGGATAGTCGTATCTATACCTGTGACTTTCCCAAGGTTGATTTTAATTCTGAGGCAAGCATACGGCATTGCCTGTCAGAGTGTCATGTTGACTGGGTTATCAATGCTGCTGCCTATACGGCGGTGGATGAGGCTGAAAAGGAAAAGGCACTGGCCTATCAGATCAATGATACTGCTGTAGAGATAATAGCCCGGTTCTGTTCGGAAAAAGGCATTCGATTGGCACACGTATCCACTGATTTCGTATTCAATGGGGTGAATCATAAACCTTATCTGCCGGGGGATAGCCCTGATCCTAAGAGTATCTACGGCCATTCCAAACTGGCAGGGGAAAAGGCTGTTGGGCGGATTATGGGAAATGATGGTCTCATCATCCGGACTGCCTGGCTGTATTCCGCGCATGGGGCAAACTTTGTAAAAAATATGATTCAGTTGTTGGAAACCAGGCCGCAATTAAACGTGGTGGATGATCAGATCGGGACGCCTACCTGGGCAAATGGGCTGGCAAAGGCGGTGTGGGCCGCAATTCAAAACCAATTGTCGGGCATTCATCATTGGACGGATGCCGGGGTGGCATCCTGGTATGATTTTGCCGTAGCCATCCAGGAAGAGGCGTTGGCCTTGGGACTGCTGGAGCGGCAGATCCCCATCTCGCCGGTGGGAAGCGCGTCTTTTCCACGGCCTGCCGAACGGCCGCACTACAGCGTCCTGAATAAAACCGGGTTTTGGAACGTCACAGGTATCAGGCCCATACATTGGCGGAAACAACTCCGGTCAATGCTGAAGGAGATGATTGCGTGAAACGGCTTCTCGTTACGGGCGGAGCCGGTTTTATCGGTTCCAATTTTGTACATCACTGGATGAATAATTTTCCTGATGACCGACTGATTATTTTGGACGCCCTGACCTATGCCGGAAATATTCAAAATCTGGATGGGATAAAGAACGACCATGGGTTAACATTTGTTCACGGGAACATTTTGGACCTTGATCTTGTGGAACGCCTTTTTGAAGATCAAAATATCGATACCATCGTTCATTTTGCGGCTGAATCCCATGTGGACCGTTCGATCCTCGGGCCTGACGAATTTATCCGGACCAATATTGTCGGCACGCATACGCTGTTGAAAGCGGCAAAAAATTGCTGGTTGGATAAAGGCACCGGCATACCCCATAGGTTTCATCATGTCTCCACCGACGAGGTATACGGCTCTTTGCTCCCGGATGACCCAGCTTTTCTTGAAACCACTCCATATGCGCCCAACAGCCCCTATGCGGCCAGCAAGGCCTCTTCAGACCATCTGGTCCGTGCCTATCATGAAACCTACGGACTGGAAGTGACAACCAGCAACTGTTCTAATAATTATGGCCCGTACCAATTCCCTGAAAAGCTTATTCCACTTTGCATTGCCAATATTCTGGATGGCAAACCTCTGCCGATTTACGGTGACGGCAAACAGATCAGAGATTGGCTTTACGTGGAGGACCACAACAGAGGCGTACGGGTTATTCTTAAAGAGGGCCGCCCCGGAGAAACATACAATATCGGCGGATTGAACGAATGGAAAAATATTGATATTGTCCGGTTGATCTGCAAACTTATTGATGAGAAATTAAAAAGGAATGATAGCTATCTTAGAAGATTTCCCAAGACGCCGGTATCTAAAGGAGAGTCTTCGGAAACGCTCATCACACATGTTGCGGACCGTGCCGGCCATGACCGGCGGTATGCCATTGATCCGGGAAAGATTTCATCTGAATTGGGATTTTCCCCTGAAACGACTTTTGAATCGGGTGTCAGAAAAACCATCGACTGGTATTTCGATAATGAAGCCTGGTGGCGAAGTATCATGGATAAAAGCTATCTTGATTGGGTGAACAAAAATTACCGCGAGAAAGGCGAAACCGATTAATTTCGGTATATAGAAAATGAAACGTGCATTGATTACAGGGATCACCGGTCAGGATGGGGCTTATCTGGCGGAGTTTTTGCTCCGAAAAGGATATGAAGTTCACGGAATCAAACGCCGGACATCATTGTTCAACACAGACCGGATCGATCATCTCTACCAGGACCCCCATGAGGAAAACCGGAATTTAATTCTTCACTACGGTGATTTGACGGATTCGACGAATTTAATTCGGGTCTTGCAAGAGGTGCGGCCCCATGAGGTTTACAACCTGGCGGCCCAGAGTCATGTGGCCGTGTCTTTTGAATCCCCTGAATATACGGCAGACACCGATGCCCTGGGAACGCTTAGGCTTCTTGAAGGGATTCGATTGCTTGGCCTGGAAAAGCAAACCCGATTTTATCAGGCGTCAACCTCGGAACTCTACGGCAAAGTTTTGGAAACACCCCAGACAGAGGACACTGCCTTTCATCCCAGAAGCCCTTACGGTGTTGCCAAATTGTACGCCTACTGGATAACGGTGAATTACAGAGAGGCTTATGGCATGTATGCCTGTAACGGTATCTTGTTTAACCATGAATCGCCGTTACGGGGAGAGACATTTGTCACACGCAAGATAACTCGCGGGTTGGCACGGATCAGCCTTGGTCTTCAGGCCTGTCTTTACCTTGGCAATCTGGATGCAAAACGGGATTGGGGCCATGCCGGGGATTATGTCCGTGCACAATGGTTGATGCTTCAGCAGGATATCCCCGAAGATTACGTTATCGCAACCGGAGCGCAGCATTCGGTAAGAGAATTTGTTGACGCGGCGGCCAAATGCCTGAAAATGAGGATTCAATGGCAGGGGAGCGGTGTTGACGAGCAGGGTGTGGATCAAGATACCGGCAACGTCATCGTCGCAGTGGATCCCAGGTATTTCAGGCCGGCGGAAGTAGAAAGCCTGCTGGGTGATCCGGCTAAGGCTGAAAGCAAACTTGGTTGGAAGCCGGAAATTTCATTTGAGATGCTTGTGGCGGAAATGGTGAAGCAGGATCTGAACATGGCGGAAAAGGATCAGCTGTGCCGAGCGCATGGTTATGATGTGCTGCGTTATGATGAATAGGCTTGTTGATAAAAATGCGCGTATCTTCGTTGCTGGCGGAAACGGTTTGGTAGGATCTGCCGTGATAAGGCAATTGGAGAAACAGGGATATACGAATATTTTGTCTCCTTCCCATGGTAAGCTGGAATTGATGGACCGTGTTGCCGTGGAAAAATTTTTCCGAACCCATTGCCCTGAATATGTGGTTTTGGCGGCTGCCAGAGTTGGCGGTATCCATGCCAACAATACATATCCTGCAGAGTTTATTTATCAGAATCTGATGATTCAGAATCATGTCATCCACGAAAGCTGGCGCCACAATGTCTCTCGGCTGATTTTTTTGGGGTCCTCCTGCATGTACCCAAAACTGTGCCCCCAGCCCATGCGGGAGGAAGATTTGATGACCGGCCTGCTTGAGCCGACCAATTCTCCTTATGCCATGGCAAAAATCACCGGGGTGGAGATGTGCCGGTCATATAACCGGCAATACGGCACCTCGTATATTTCGGTCATTCCCACCAACTTATACGGCCCCAACGATAATTTTGACCTGGAAACATCACATGTCCTGCCGGCGCTGATTCGAAAGTTCCATGAAGCGAAAATGTCGGATAGCCCCTCCGTTGTTGTCTGGGGCACAGGTTCTCCCAAAAGGGAGTTCCTGCATGTGAATGATCTTGCCGATGCATGTATTTTGTTATTGAACTCAGGGCTAAAAGCAATACATAAGGATTCGATGATTTTTAACATTGGTTCCGGAATGGAGATTTCCATAGGTGAGCTGGCTGGACTGATCAAATCTATTGTCGGGTACGAGGGGACAATCATTTTTGATCCGTCAAAACCGGATGGAACACCAAGAAAACTTGTGGATAGTTCACGGGTGAATGCAATGGGATGGCATTCAAAAATTCAATTGGCGGATGGTATCATAAAAACATATGAGTGGTTTCTCAACAATAACATAGGGAAAAGATGAACGTTTCGGAAAAAATAGCAGTCGTCGGATTAGGATATGTCGGTTTACCCCTGGCTGTCCATTTTGCAGAAAAATTTAATACAGTCGGTTTCGATTTAAAACAGGCAATTGTGGAGAATTGCAAAATCCACCAAGATCCCACCGGCGAGGTCAGCAAGGAAGAGTTTGAACGGGCCGTTCACTTTACCCCCACCACAGATCCTGAAATGATGTCGGATGCTGACTTCATTATTGTTGCTGTCCCCACCCCGATCGATAAAGCCCGGCGTCCGGATCTGACCCCTGTGGAAGCGGCATCCAGAACCGTTGGCAAGGTGATGAAAAAAGGCGTGACAGTTATCTTTGAATCCACGGTGTATCCCGGGGTGACTGAAGATATATGTGTTCCCATTCTGGAGGCGGAGTCCGGCATGTCCTGGAAAAAGGATTTCCATGTCGGATATTCTCCGGAGCGGATCAATCCGGGCGACAAGGAGCATACCCTGACCAAGATCGTTAAGGTGGTTTCAGGGGATGATGAAGATACACTGGAAAAGGTTGCGGCGCTGTATGAGTCGATCATTACTGCCGGTGTCCACAGAACCCAGACGATCAAGGAAGCGGAAGCCGCGAAGGTTATTGAAAATACCCAGCGGGACTTGAACATTGCCCTGATGAACGAACTTGCCCTGATTTTTGACCGGCTGGGCATTGATACGAAGAATGTATTGGAAGCTGCCGGATCTAAATGGAATTTTCTTAAATTTTTCCCGGGCCTTGTGGGCGGGCATTGCATCGGAGTGGATCCCTATTACCTGACATATAAGGCTCAATCCGAAGGGTATCATCCCGAGATCATTCTGGCAGGCCGTAGAATCAACGATAACATGGGGCATTTCGTGGTCCAGAAGGCCGTTAAGATGATGATTGCCCAGGGGCATCCCATCAAGGGAACCCGGGTCGGGGTTTTGGGGTTGACCTTCAAAGAAGATTGTCCGGATCTGAGAAATACCCGGGTGGTTGATATTGTGGAGGAACTAGACTCCTTTGGCTGCAAGGTCCTGGTGCATGATCCCCTTGCGGATTCGTCCGAGGCCAAGGAATACTACGGCATTGAGTTGTGTGAGTGGGGTGATATGAGTGACCTTGCCGGTATCATTCTCGCTGTTCCTCATAAATTTTACAAGGATGTGCCGGTGGCTGAGCTGGTTGATCGCCTGGCCGGATCAGGGTGTTTGATCGATGTTAAAAGTATCCTGGATACGCAGGAGGTTTCTGATACGGGGGTGTCTTTCTGGCGTCTCTGATCCGGAGTGTTTTATCGGGTTAAAGTGATGGCATCAAGGGCTGCAACCACGTGATCGGCATCAAAGCTGGGCGGTAAAAAATCACGGGTTTCTTGAATAATCATACGTGCCTTTTGGGCTGAAGAGCCGGCCGCAGGATGCCGTCCCGCCTCGTTCAGGACAAAGGCACCGGCTGCCCGGATGAGTCCTTGCAACGCTTTTTTTTCCATTCCTGATGCGTTTTGCCACAAGGCTTCCAGCCATTCGTGGCATTCAAAGAACAGCGCCTTCTCCCAAAGACACCGGGCGGTGTCAAATGGATCAGAGGGGTTGCGTTCATCCCGAGGGAAAAGATAATCAAAAACGTTTCCGTAGCGCCTGACCCTGTCGTCAATAAAGATGATATGATCAGTTTCAGGCGCTTTTGTTCGAAGCCCGTCCGCTGCCTTTTCCAGTTCATGAAGCTTTCCTGTTTTCAAAGTCGAAAGAAAGGCTTCCGACAATTGATTGCGGATATCCCGGCTGGATCGATTTTTAAAGGGATCAAACATCAGAATCTGATCTCCCAGCACCGGTGGATTTTTTTGCGTTTGCTCTGGTAATCCTCCGGAATGGTCTGGTCGGTGATTTCCGTGATATTTTCCGCATTCAGTCGGTGGGTTTTCAAGTCAAAGTTCTGATGGTTGGTGGAAAAAAACAGGGTACCCCCTGGGCGCATCAGGGAAAACACCTGGTTGAGCATCAGAGGATGATCCCGGGCAATGTCAAAATGCTTTTCCGTTGATCTTGTGGTGGAATAGGACGGGGGATCTACCACCGCCAAGTCAAAGGAGAGCCCCTTTTTATTTGCTTTTTGGAGGAAATCCAGGGTGTCTAGCTGGACCTGGGTATGGCCGGGGCCGTCAAGGCCGTTGAGGGCCAGATTCTCCTTGACCCAGGTGATGGCGGTTTCCGACCGGTCAACGGAGAGGGTTGAGGCGGCACCACCCTTGGCGGCGTAGCATGTGAAGGCACCGGTGTAGCAGTAAAGGTTGAGAAAGTCTTTGCCCTCTGCCATTTCCCTGACCCGCTGGCGCGTATCCCTGTGATCTGAAAAAAGGCCGGTATCCACATAGTCGCTGGGATTGACCAGGAACTGGAGGTCCCGCTCCCACATGGGGATTTTCAGGTTTGTGTTATTGATCCGGCGGTACCGGGTTCCCTCTTTTATACCGGCCCGGCGGATTTTCAGGTGGAGATTTTCATCAGGGACATCCAATGCCTTTGCCACCGCCTTGCCCATCAGGGGAAGCCAGTCAGGCGTGGACTGCTTTCTGCTGTATTCCCCAACCACCAAGTGACCTGCATACCAATCCACAACAGCTCTGATTTCAGGGATATCCCAGTCGTAAAGCCTGAAAACGTCGAGATTTTGCTTTTTGTACCGTTTTTTCAAATGGTTGTATCGTTTTTTGACCCTGTTGGCCAGCATCCTGGCCTGGTCGCCGTATTTTTCATTTGATTCCATGAGAAGATGTTTACATCATCAGCCTTTGGAAGGCAAGCGGGCAGGGCGGGCCATTGACATCTTCTGTGATCAATATTACAACCCTCCAAGGTCTTGGCGCAAAGCCTATTTTAAACGGGTGCAAGCCGGGCCGGAACAAACGTACACCGAGCAAAACAAGGAGTCAGCAATGCTCAAAGACGGAGATAGAGGGGTTATCCGCCAGCGTGGCAAAGAGAATGTACGATATGCAGTGGCACCCCATGTTCCCTGCGGCGTCGTTAAGCCGGATCAGCTTCGGAACCTGGCCGACGTGGCAGACAAGTATCAGGTGGATGAATTGAAAATTACCAGTGCGGCGCGGATTGCACTGATCGGTATTAAAGAAGAGGATGTGGACGGTGTATGGCATGATCTGGGCATGGATCCGGGGCACGCCGTCGGGCTGTGCGTGAGGAGCATCAAGGTCTGTCCCGGCATCCAGTACTGCCGATTGGCAAACCAGGACAGCCTGGAAA